>NZ_JAYMYJ010000152.1:0-171658 GCF_035668035.1 Candidatus Thiothrix phosphatis
CAGACATGCCGCTCATGCCGCCCATGCCAGACATGCCGCTCATGCCAGACATGCCGCTCATGCCGCCCATGCCAGACATGCCGCTCATGCCGCCCATGCCAGACATGCCGCTCATGCCAGACATGCCCTGTTGTTCGGCAAATGCGACTGGAGCCAACAGCGTTGCACCAACCATTGCCGCCAGGACTTTCTTGACTAATTGCTTCATGTAAACCTCCTTGAAGTGGATATTGAGTGTGATGCCAACTTATTTACCAGCATGCCAGCCGCGAATGTCATAGCGTGCCGTCATGCCAGGATGAATGAAGGGGATAAACCAGTTTCCCTGGTTTTCAAGAAAATGCAGCGAGGCAGGGTAGGGTTGTTCCACTCCTGTTAGGGCGGTTGTATACCAAGCTGCATCGTGATGCACCTCAGTGACAACAGGAGCGCCTATGGGACGTTCCGATGGGTCTGTGCCTGCAACATAGGTAATGTCATCTGCCTGTACGCTGTTTGCACCCAATGACAGCAAGGCAATTTGCACCAAGGGGTAAATGAAATGGCGCATTTGCATATTGGAGTACCTCTTCTCTCTTCCTTCACTCAAAAACTATTAGTAGCAGGATGTATGCCAAGTATGGTTAATTTTAAATAAGGATATGAAAGTAATGAATATTTTAGTAAATTTTATTGGCCTGTAAATGCCGTTTTGCATTTTAACTCATGCCATAATGTCAGAGCAAAGGGTGACATTGTGTCATATTAACTGTGTGGTAGGACATTTTGTCAGGGAGTGGTTTACACTCAATGGTATCGTTATTAACGGGAGAACCCAGGTGATGTCCGATTCGGTACGGATATTTCATGAGCAACATTTAAGTCACCGATTTATTGTGTTCTTGTTTGGGGTGCTGGGGCTGGTGTCGGTATGTTTTCTGCTGATGTTTTATTATTTCTACAATTCCCAATTGGCTGGCGAACGCACCCAGGCTTCCCATGCGGTTAGTTTGTTGCTGGAGTCTTCATTGCAGCGCGCCATGTTGCGGCGTGACCTGCCAGGATTGCGTGACATCATCCATGATCTGGGCAAAGAGGACGGGGTGCGGGATGTCATGATCCTGAATCCGGCGGGGGAGGTGCGTTTTGCCTCCCACGAGGAATATTTGGGGCAGCAAGCTGCTGATGTCATCCAGCAATTCTGTCCTGGCTGTACGTCCGCCCGCCTGCCGGTGGAGCCGGTCAGCCGCTTCCTGGTGACGGATAAAGGTGAAATATTGCGGACTTTCCAACCCGTGCGGAACAGGCCGCAATGCATGGAGTGCCATGGTGATGCTGGGACACATCCGGTCAACGGCATTTTGGTGGTGGATCATGATGCGGCACCCATTCGCCAGAAAGGGCTGATGAACGTTTTGGTGCTGGCGGGCGCTGGCAGTATCGCTGTTTTGTTCAGTGCTTGGGCGGCGTGGTGGTTTATGCAGCGTTATGTCCTGCTGCCTGTCCGCCAATTGGATACCGCCAGCCGCGCCTTGTCGCGTGGGGAACTGGCGACCCGGGTGCCGGTCGCCGGGCAGGATGAAATGGCCAATCTGGCATCCACTTTCAACCACATGGCGGAACGTTTACAGCATAATCACCAAGTGTTGCACAGCCGCGAAAAATTTCTGCAAGGGTTGGTTGATGCTGTGCCTGACGGTGTGAGGGTGATTGATCCGTATTACCAGATTGTGGTCGCCAACCGCGCTTACGCCGAATTGAGCGGGATTGCTTCGCCTGCCGACCTACGTCAGCAATATTGCTACAAGGTGGCGCATCAGCGTGATGCGCCGTGCCCGCCTTCCCTATGCACTTGCCCGTTGGAAATCCTTAAGGAGCAGCAGGCTGGCGTGAAGTTCATGGAAACTTTGCAGCGGGAGGATGGCTCGCTGCTTTCCACGGAAGTCTACGCTGCCCGTTTGTTGTTGGCCGATAACGTAGCGGCCCCGTCTGAATTCCTGGTGGTGGAGTCCGTGCGTGATTTGGAAAAGGCCGCCCAGTATTCCCACGAACAAAAATTGGCGTCATTGGGGGAGCTGGCGGCTGGTGTGGCGCATGAAATCCATAACCCGCTGGGGTCGGTGCGCATCGCCTTGCAGGCCAGTGACCGGATACTGGACGCCTCGCAGGAGGATGTGAGTGAGCTGAGGGATTACCTGCACTTGGTGGATGAGCAGGTGGAGCAGTGCCTGGATGTGACCCACCGCCTGATGAAGTTGGGGAGCCTTTCCAGCGGCCACCCCGAATTGGTGGAGGTGAACACGGTCATTTGCGAGACCTTGTCGCTGCTGCGTTTTGAGCGTGAGCAGCGTGGCATTCGGGAACGGCTGGATTTGGCCCCTTGCAATCCGCGCATTTTGGCCGCCGATAACGATTTACGCATGGTTGTCCTCAATCTGGCGCAGAACGCCTTCCACGCCATGCCGACAGGCGGTGAACTGTGCATCGTCAGCCGCTGTCAGGGCGACGAGGTGGTCATCCGTTTCAGGGACACAGGCACTGGCATCGCCAATGAAGTGTTGCCGTACATTTTTGACCCATTTTTCAGCCGCCGTTGCGACCAACGCGGTTCGGGATTGGGGTTGACCATTACCCGTTCCTTGGTCCAGCAGCATGGTGGGCACATCGACGTGGCCGCACACACCCCAGGTAATACCGAATTTGTCCTGAGATTCCCTGACGCCGACGCCGCCAACGAGGAGGCAGCCAATGATGATTCCCCTGATACTGGTGATTGATGATGATGTGACCCTGAACCGATTAATGGTGGGGCAATTGAACCGCATGGGCTACGCCGCAGCAGGCGTACATTCCTGGGCGGAAGGGCAGACTTACCTACAACAGCATGACCCGCATCTGGTGTTGCTCGACTGCCAGTTGCCGGATGCTCGGGGTAGGGATATATTGCCGAATCTGGTTACTGATTATCCAGTGATCATCATTACCGCTTTTGGTAGCGTCAAGGAGGCTGTGGGGGCGATGCAAACTGGGGCGGCGGAATACCTACTAAAGCCCGTCAATATGGATGAGTTGGAACTGGTCATCCATAGGGTGTTGGACACGCACAGCATGAAACGCGAATTCCTTTACCTTAAGGGGCAGGTGCAAAAGCGCAAATCATTCATGGTTGGGCAAAGCGCCGCGCTCAAAGAAGTTGAAAAGATGATTGACGCTGTCGCCCCCAGCATGATGACCGTGCTGATCCAAGGCGAAAGCGGCGTAGGCAAGGAACTGGTGGCACGCGAAATCCACGAGCGCAGCCAAGTTGCCAAACATGGCTACGTGGCGCTGGATTGCTGCACTATGCAAGAAAGCCTGTTCGAGTCAGAGCTGTTCGGGCATGAAAAAGGCTCCTTCACCGGCGCTGACCGGCAAAAGCAGGGGCTGATCGAAAGCGCTGAGGGCGGCACCCTGTTTCTGGATGAAATTGGTGAAATCACCCCCGCGATCCAGGCCAAACTGTTGCGGGTGCTGGAAACTGGCCGTTTCCGCCGGGTTGGCGGCAACCGTGACCTGACCGCCAATGTCCGCATTGTCGCGGCCACCAACCGTGACCTGTTGGCCATGTCGCAGGAAGGCGAATTCCGCGCCGACCTGTTCTATCGCCTGAATGCCTTCACCATCTATGTGCCGCCGTTGCGGGAACGCAAGGATGACATCCCCGCGCTGGTGGCGCATTTCATCAACAACCACGGCTTTTCCCGCCGGGTGAACAAGCACCCGACGGACAAGGCGCTAGACAAGCTGCTGGCTTATCCGTGGCCGGGCAATATCCGCGAACTCAAGAACATGGTGGAGCGCTCCATCATCCTTTCCGGTGATGCCGAGCCGATCCAACCGGAACATATCACCCTCAGCAATGAGGCTGTTGCAACGGCGATTGCGGCACCCGTCCGCAAGGGCGTCAACCTAAGCTTTGACGACCTGCCGACCCTTGAGGACCTGGAACGGTATTACCTGAGCCTGCTGCTGGATCGGTACGAAGGGCACCGTGGCAAAGTGGCGCGGGCACTGGGCATCAGCGAGCGTAATGTCTACCGGTTACTGAAAAAATATGACTACATGGAAGCCTCCTGATGGGGTTTCCAGCAGGCATACGCCTCATTTTCGGATGAAGGCCAGCAGATCCTGATTGATGGTGTCCGGGTGTGTTGTACACATCCCATGCGGCAAGCCTGCATACACTTTCAGTTCAGCGCCTTTCACCAGTTCCACACTGAGCAGCGCGGAATCAGCAATCGGCACAATCTGGTCATCATCGCCATGCATGATCAGCGTTGGCACCTCGATAGCCTTGAGGTCGTCGGTAAAGTCTGTTTCTGAAAAGGCTTTGATGCAGTCGTAATGGGCTTTGGTTCCGCCCATCATCCCTTGCCGCCACCAATTGCGGATAACCCCTTCGCTGACTTCAGCACCGGGGCGGTTAAAGCCGTAAAACGGCCCGCTGGCCACATCGAGGAAGAATTGCGCGCGATTGGCTGCCAGCGCCTGGCGGAACCCGTCAAACACCTCAAGCGGCAAGCCGCCTGGATTCTTGTCGGTTTTGACCATAATGGGAGGTACGGCACCGATCAGCACGGCCTTGGCGACTCGGCCTTTGCCATGCTGTGCGACGTAACGTGCGACTTCGCCACCGCCGGTCGAGTGGCCGATGTGCACCGCATTACGCAGACCGAGTGTTTCGGCAAGCTCGGCGACATCGGCTGCGTAGGTGTCCATTTCATTGCCGGTCCAGGTTTGGGTGGAGCGGCCATGCCCGCGCCGGTCATGGGCGATGACGCGGAAACCCTGGGCTAGGAAAAACAGCATCTGGCTGTCCCAATCATCAGCGGTGAGCGGCCAGCCATGGTGGAAGACAATGGGTTGCGCATCTTGCGGGCCCCAATCCTTGTAGAAGATTTCCGTATCGTCTTGGGTGGTAATGTAAGGCATTGGAGTGTCTCCTTTGTGTTAAGCGGAGCCAGTGTCACGCCCGCAGGTAATCACACTCAAAAGTCCCTAACTTGCCCGCGCCAATCGCCTGAAGCATTGCCCGTCCCCTCCACTTGGCAAGCAATAACTTCAATAGAATGAAAGGAATTCAATACAGCGGGAAAGCTTTGGGTAATATGCAGACGTGTTGGCCACATATTCTGCCCAAAAATCTGTCTGGGCGTAGGCTGGCTTATGTTAAGGGGTCACCATGGCAAGCTTACAGGAAAGTACCAGGAGGTTTTGTGGTGGGGCAAGGCATCGCTGATGAGACGTTGCCATTAGTCCGGCTGAGGCAGCAGCAAGGCGGGCGGCCGTATCGTCCGTCAACAACAAGTCGGCCTGACATTCCTGGGCGATATTGATTGCCTGAATCTCATCCGCGTGAAGCAAGAACAAGCGGGTAGTGGCTTCCAGGTCGGGAGGTGATTCACGGGTTGGCGTCACTCGTTTTGCCCATGAAATGCACTTCAGATTGCATACTGCTAAACTTATGCCATTATCTTTGCAAGATGACACAAGGAGACAGGAATGACATCTATGGCAGCCAATGTCTCGCAAGGTGGCAGAATCGTCATACCGGCTGAAATCCGCCAGAAGATGGGCATAGAAATCGGCGATCAGGTCTTGTTGGACTGGTCAGAGGAAACCCACGAACTACGGGTATTCACCCGCAAGCAACGCCTGCAATACGCCCGCGACCTAGTACGGAAATACGCCCGCAAAGAGGGTTCGATCGTGGACGAATTGATTCAGGAGCGGCGCGAGGCAGCGACAGATGAGTAAGGTTGTTCTGGACACCTCCGCCCTACTCGCTTATTTGTTTGAAGAAGACGGCTCCGACAAGGTAGCGCCGATCCTTGAAGAAGGGCGCGGTGTCATTGGCAGCTCCAACTATGCCGAGCTAGTGACCAAACTGGTCGACGAGAAAATGCCGATGGAAGAAATTCTGGCGGTTATCAGCAGTCTGGAGCTTGAGTTTATTCCGCAGGATGAACAGCAGGCGCGGCTGACAGGGGAATTACGTTCTGTCAGTAAATCGATTGGTTTGTCGTTGGGGGATCGAGCTTGTCTGGCTTTGGGGTTGGCTATGGATTTACCGGTGATGACTGCGGATCGGGTCTGGATGGCATTGGCCGAGAAAGCGCAGGTTCAATGTATCCGTTAAGCATCAAGGCTCACGCCGCCAACAATATGATTTGCAGCATGACAGCAGGCGACTACAATGCTTTCATATGCTAGCAATTAGAGGTTGATATATGGCAAGTCTGAGTATCCGCAAACTGGAAGACGATACGCTGCAACGTCTGCGCATTCGTGCTGCCCACCATCAGGTATCCATGGAAGAGGAAGTCCGTCGCATTTTACGTCAAGCCGTCATGCCGCCTGAGCGTTTGGGTTCATTGGCCGTCACTTATTTTGGTGAGGAAGGTGTCGAGCTGGAGTTACCGCAACGCGAAGTCTACGAGCCGGTGAGTTTTGATGCATGATCGTTGTCGACACCAACATCATTTCCGAAGTGATGCGCCCGCAGCCTGACCCCGCTGTCATTCAATGGCTGGATCAACAGGAAACACCTCTGCTCTATCTCACCACCATTACCCTGGCTGAAATCCGCTATGGCCTTGGCATCCTGCCGGATGGAGAACGCAAACAGCGCCTCATCAACCGCTTTGAAGCCTACATTGATAAGGCGTTTGAAGGGCGCATCCTGGATTTCACCGCCGATGCCGCCAGCCGCTACGCAGACATCATGGCGCATCGCCGGAGGACGGGGCTGCCCATGAGTATGGCGGATGGGCAGATTGCTGCGATTGCCAGTGCCCATCATTTTGCTGTTGCAACCCGGAATACCAAAGATTTTGAGCAGTGTGGGCTGGAGTTGATTAATCCGTTTACGGGTGGCTAAGGACGCCATATCTATCAGGCGGCAATCCCCACCTCATACACCCCACCAATCACCAGATACTCCCCCTCCCCCCGCAACAACTTCGGCAGCAGGTCGTAATACGCCAGCACCTTCACCAGTGGCACCCGCACCTCAATAATGTAATCCCCGAACTCATCCGCCCGCTCGCGGCTGTGGGTAAAGGAACTGACATTGTTCAGCAGCAGCGCCTGCTTGCCATCACGCTTGAGGATGCGGTACTCATCCAGCGCATTCACCCCCCGATACAATGTCAGGTGGCTTTGTAACGAATACGACAAAGCCAGTTCGTACTGACAATACGTGTAAACAAGGTCAAGTTGGCTTTCCAGCGCATTGGTGCCGTACAAGCCCTTGCAACGGTCAAACTCGAAATTCCCTTGATGGTATTGCACCGTCAGGCCAAAGCGTGATTCCACCCAGCCTTTCAGCACAGCGCCTTCACGTCCGTTGGAATCAAACCCCCAGCCACGCAGCACCCGCAAGTAATTGGCATTGGCGCGTTTGCGCGGCTTGTGCGCTTCCAAACCCGCTTCTTCCAAGGCTTCCAGGCAGAAATGGACGGTCATGTAATCCATGAAACGTTGCGCCCGCGCAGCCCGATCCGGCAGGCCATG
Organism: Candidatus Thiothrix phosphatis; assembly: GCF_035668035.1. Taxonomy (NCBI): domain Bacteria; kingdom Pseudomonadati; phylum Pseudomonadota; class Gammaproteobacteria; order Thiotrichales; family Thiotrichaceae; genus Thiothrix; species Candidatus Thiothrix phosphatis. The sequence continues at coordinate 7,534 of NZ_JAYMYJ010000152.1, forward strand.
TAGGTGTTTGAATAGGGAACGATGCAGGGCTTCCAGGCCATCCAGTTGTAGCGACACGGGATGTTGTTGGAAGCTCAGGCTGCCCAATAGGCCAGCAGGCAGGTTGCAGCGGTTGAACGGTAGGAATGCGCTGTCCTTACCCATACAAATTGTATCGGTATTGTCGGGAACACGACTTGAAACAGAAGCTGACATTTCGCCGCCAAAAATATTTTATCGAAATGGAATCAACGACTTAAAAGAAAGGTGCCGCCTTGGCACGCAGCTTGCAACGAGGTCATTGTCACAATCACTCTGATCCATTAACACAAGGAGACCAAGATATGGCACTGCGTCAATGTGCAATCTACGGTAAAGGCGGCATCGGCAAGTCTACCACAACCCAGAACCTGGTTGCAGGCTTGGCTGAACTGGGCAAGAAAGTCATGATCGTGGGCTGCGACCCTAAGGCTGACTCCACTCGCCTGATCCTCCACTCCAAAGCACAAAACACCATCATGCACTTGGCTGCTGAAGCCGGTTCCGTTGAAGACCTGGAACTGGAAGACGTGCTGAAAGTGGGCTACGGCGACATCAAGTGCGTTGAATCCGGCGGCCCAGAGCCAGGCGTTGGCTGTGCAGGCCGTGGCGTTATCACCGCCATCAACTTCCTGGAAGAAGAAGGCGCGTATGAAGACGACCTCGACTTCGTATTCTATGACGTGCTGGGTGACGTTGTATGCGGCGGTTTCGCGATGCCTATCCGCGAAAACAAAGCACAGGAAATCTACATCGTATGTTCTGGCGAAATGATGGCAATGTACGCTGCCAACAACATCGCCAAAGGCATCGTGAAATACGCCAACTCTGGCGGCGTCCGTTTGGCTGGCCTGATCTGCAACTCCCGTAACACTGACCGTGAAGACGAACTGATCATGGCTCTGGCTGAAAAAATGGGCACTTTCATGATCCACTTCGTTCCACGCGACAACGTTGTACAGCGCGCTGAAATCCGCCGTATGACCGTTATCGAATACGATCCGGCAGCCAAACAGGCTGATGAATACCGTCAACTGGCGCAGAAAATCATCGACAACAAACGTCTGATTATCCCAACGCCAATCACCATGGATGAACTGGAAGACCTGCTGATGGAATTCGGCATCATGGAAGCCGAAGACGAAAACATTGTCGGCAAAACTGCGGCTGACGAAGCAACTGCTTAATCCAGACCGGGTATGTAGGGTGGGCAAGGCTTAGCTGGCCCACCGTTTTCCAAAATTCTGCAATCACGCGTCCACGGATTAGTGGCGGTGACATCAGGAGATACGACATGACCAACCTGACACGCGAAGAAACGGAAGCCCTCATCTCCGAGGTGCTGGAAGTTTATCCTGACAAAGCCAAAAAAGACCGTAAAAAGCACTTGACCGTCAACGACCAGAGCATCGAACAGTCCAAGAAATGCATCACCTCCAACCGTAAGTCCCTGCCGGGCGTCATGACCATCCGTGGTTGCGCGTATGCAGGTTCCAAAGGTGTGGTCTGGGGCCCCATCAAGGACATGATCCACATTTCCCACGGCCCGGTCGGCTGCGGCCAATATTCCCGCGCAGGCCGCCGTAACTACTACGTTGGCACTACCGGCGTAAACACTTTCGGCACAATGAACTTCACTTCCGACTTCCAGGAAAAAGACATTGTGTTCGGCGGCGACAAGAAACTGGCCAAGCTGATCAACGAAATTGAACAGCTGTTCCCGCTGCACAAAGGTATCTCCGTACAGTCTGAATGCCCAATCGGCCTGATCGGTGACGACATCGAAGCGGTTTCCAAGAAAGCCACCAAAGAAATCGGCAAAACTGTCGTGCCGGTCCGCTGCGAAGGTTTCCGCGGTGTTTCCCAGTCGCTCGGCCACCACATCGCCAATGACGCGATCCGTGACTGGGTGCTGGACAAGCGCGACAACGACACCAGCTTCGAATCCACCCCTTATGATGTTTCCATCATCGGTGACTACAACATCGGTGGTGACGCATGGTCTTCCCGTACCCTGCTCGAAGAAATGGGTCTGCGTGTGGTTGCACAGTGGTCTGGTGACGGCACCCTGGCTGAAATGGAACTGACCCCAAAAGTGAAGCTGAACCTGCTGCACTGCTACCGTTCCATGAACTACATCTCCCGTCACATGGAAGAGAAGTACGGCATCCCATGGGTTGAGTACAACTTCTTTGGCCCAACCAAAATCGCTGAATCCCTGCGCAAAATCGCCAGCTACTTCGACGACAACATTAAGGAAGGCGCTGAACGCGTCATCGAACGCTACAAGGCTGAATACGAAGCGGTCATCGCCAAGTATCGCCCACGTCTGGAAGGCAAGCGCGTCATGCTGTACGTCGGTGGCCTGCGTCCTCGCCACGTTATCGGCGCTTACGAAGACCTGGGTATGGAAGTTGTCGGTACGGGTTATGAGTTTGCCCATAACGACGACTACGACCGCACCATCAAGGAAATGGGTAACGCCACCCTGATCTATGACGACGTGACTGGCTACGAATTCGAAGAGTTCGTCAAACGTGTCAAGCCTGACCTGATCGGTTCCGGTATCAAGGAAAAGTACATCTTCCAGAAAATGGGTATCCCATTCCGTCAGATGCACTCCTGGGACTACTCCGGCCCATACCACGGCTATGACGGTTTCGCCATCTTCGCCCGTGACATGGACATGACGCTGAACAACCCTTGCTGGGCCAAGCTGAAAGCGCCATGGCAGAAGGATGAAGCCAGCGAAACGCAAGCAGCTGCTGCGTAATTGCACACGTAATTGCCAACGGATACAGGCCGTATAACCCGGCCTGCATCCAACCAGATTTAACCTGCTGCCCGTAGTCCGCAGATTAGCGGCGCGGGAGGAGATACGAAAATGAGCCAAGCTGTTGAAAACATCAAGCCAAGCTACCCCTTGTTCCGTGACGAAGACTACAAAGCCAGCCTGAAAAACAAACAGGACAACTTTGAAGAACGTCACTCTCCGGAAAAAATCCAGGAAATCTTCAACTGGACGACCACCGAAGAATACAAGCAACTGAACTTTTCCCGTGAAGCCCTGACCGTCAACCCTGCCAAAGCCTGCCAACCACTGGGCGCTGTTTTGTGCGCGCTGGGCTTTGAAAAGACCCTGCCTTATGTGCACGGTTCACAAGGTTGTGTTGCTTACTTCCGCACTTACTTCAACCGTCATTTCAAGGAGCCTGTTGCTTGCGTATCCGACTCCATGACGGAAGATGCGGCAGTATTCGGCGGCCAGAAAAACATGTTTGATGGTTTGGAAAACGCCAAGGCGATGTACAAACCCAACATGATCGCTGTTTCCACCACCTGTATGGCGGAAGTTATCGGTGACGACCTGAACGCGTTCATCAATAACTCCAAGAAGGAAGGGCATATCCCACAGGATTACCCGGTGCCATTCGCGCATACCCCAAGCTTCGTCGGTTCACACACCACTGGCTGGGACAATATGTTCGAAGGGATCATCCGTTACTTCACCCTGAACTACATGGAAGGCAAGGAAGTCGGCAGCAACGGCAAGATCAACCTGGTGCCTGGTTTTGAGACCTACCTCGGCAACTACCGTGTGCTCAAGCGCATGATGGCGGATATGGACGTGGACGCCACCCTGCTGTGCGACCCGACTGAAGTGCTGGACACCCCTGCTGACGGCCATTTCCGCATGTACGCTGGCGGCACCACCATGGATGAGGTCAAGGATGCGCCCAACGCCCACAACACCTTCCTGCTGCAACCCTGGCAGTTGGAAAAGACCAAAAAGTATGTCAACAACACTTGGAAGCACGAAACGCCCAAGTTGAACATTCCGATGGGTCTGGACTGGACTGACGAATTCCTGATGAAGGTTTCTGAAGTCACCGGCAAGCCAATTTCTGACAAGCTGGCGCTGGAACGCGGCCGTCTGGTTGACATGATGACCGACTCCCACGCCTGGCTGCACGGCAAGAAATTCGGCCTGTACGGTGATGCAGACTTCGTCATGGGTATGACCAAGTTCCTGCTGGAAGTCGGTGCTGAACCTATCCATGTGCTGTGCAACCACGCCAACAAGCGTTGGAAGAAAGCGATGGAGCAGAACCTGGCATCTTCCCCATACGGCGCCAACAGTGAAGTCCATATCGGCAAAGACCTGTGGCACTTCCGCTCACTGGTGTTCACCAACAAGCCTGACTTCATGATCGGCAACAGCTACGGCAAGTTCATCCAGCGCGACACGCTGCACAAAGGTAAAGAGTTCGAAGTTCCGCTGATCCGCATCGGCTTCCCGATCTTCGACCGCCACCACATGCACCGTGACACCACCCTGGGTTACGAAGGCGCCATGTACATGCTGCGCACCCTGGTCAATGCGGTGCTGGAACGTCTGGACGAAGAAACCCGCGGCATGGGTACAACTGACTACAACTACGACCTGGTCCGTTAAGAGTTGGTTTGATTCCCCTCCGGACTTCCCCCCCTCCCTAACCCTCCCCCCGCAAGGGGTGGAGGGGACAAGAGGCACGGCCTTCTTACTCCCTTCCCCCCTTGTGGGGGAAGGGTCGGGGAAGGGGGGAAGAACGGAACTCCCGGCAAAACCCAAGGAGAAAAAAGCCTTATGCCTAGCGTGATGATCAGACGTAACGACAGCGGCAGCCTGCTCTTCTACGTCGCCAAGAAAGACATGGAAGAAACCATCGCCTCTGTCGAGAAAGACACCGCCGAAGAATGGGGCGGGGAAGTTGAGCTAACTGACGGTTCACGTTGGTATATCGACCCAATCAGCCCCCCACCCGCATTTCCGACCACCCTGCGCTTCAAACGCGCTGACTGAATACTGCAACATCCTTTGAAGGAGACTAGTCATGGCACTGAAAATCAACCGCGACATCTGCACATCCTGTGGTGATTGCGAACCTGTTTGCCCAACCAAATCCATCAAGCCGTTCAAAGGCGCCTACAAGATCGAAGCTGACACCTGCACCGAGTGCGACGGTGATCATGATGAGCCCCAATGCCTGAAAGTGTGCATGGAAGACGGCTGCATCGAATACATCGACTAAGGACATTCCCTCTTCCCCCCGTTATCAGGGGGGAAGCTCAACCAAGGAGCCGATCATGAGCGACATTCCGACTCCCCAAGCCTATACCGACGGCGACATGCCTGACTCCATCCGCGTAGCCTGCGCTTCCAACAGCGGTGAACTGTTGAACGGCCATTTCGGTTCTTGCGAACGTTTCCTGGTCTATCAGGTGTCACAAACCGAATACCGTCTGGTTGATGTGCGTGAAGTGGGCGACGACGAAGCCGAAGAAGACAAAAACGCCTACCGTGCCAGCCTGATCCTGGATTGCCAAGTGGTGTTCATCGCCTCTGTAGGCGGTCCGGCGGCGGCCAAAATCGTCAAGAAAGGCATTCACCCAATCAAGCAACCCACCGTTGTCCCGACCAGCGAACTGCTGACAAAACTGCAAACCGCGCTGGCCAATCCATCGCCGTGGCTGGGCAAGGTCATGGGCAAGGATGCTGCAAGCCGCGCCCGTTTCAGTGGCGATGATGACGATGATGACCTGCTTGAGGCCGAAGGATGATTACCCAGGAGCAACTCGACGGCATTGTGGCGGAAGCTGAACGCGCGGGGTTGGCCGACACCTACCTGACGGATTTGCGGGCGGCGTTTCCGGGGCTGCACTTTACTTGGTGCATGGATGACGATGTGTGCGGTGCGGCGCCTGCCGCGCACGGCCAAGGTTTCAATGTGTACCTGGTCGACAGCAGCAGCCACTGCCTGTGTTTCACCCCCAGTCTGGAAGCCGCCAGCGGCGTGGTCATTGCCGAACTGGGGGAGGACGATGACTGAAGCCCAGCCCATGGAACTGCTGACCCCGACTGCGGATTGCAGCCATTGTCCGCACCGTGGTGACCGCTTGGCGGCAGGCCGTTGCCAGCCCGGCGACCGTTGCGTGAAAGCCATGAGTGGGCGGCAAATTGAGCGCTTTTTCCGCGAAAACCCTGACCTGGCGCAGGATTACGCCGGTGACGATTTCTGGGAGCGGCGGGCGATTGCGGCGCGCTACATTTCCCAGCAGCGTTTGCTGGAAATGATTGGCGACCCGGATGAAGTGGTGCGGCGGGTGCTGGCCTACAGGTTGCCGGTGGAAGAGCTTCACCGCCTGATCGATGACAGTGACCGCGAAGTGCGCATTACCGTGGCCGACCGCCTGCCGCCGGAACAACTGGAGCGGCTGGCCAGCGATAGCGATTATCTGGTGCGCAAATACGTGGCGCGCCGGATGCCGCCAGGCCGTTTGTTCCGTATGATTTGTGATGACGACCGCGAAGTGCGGATGACGGTGGCGAGGCGGCTGCCGGAGGAGAGCCTCGGCTTGCTGCTGCATGATCAGGAGCCGGAAATCCGCCGCATCGTCGCCGAACGCATCCAGCCGGAAGCCCTCAACGCCCTGCTCAATGACCCTGACTGGAGTGTGCGTGTCAAGGTCGCCGAACGTGCCACGGCGGCGGCGCTGGAAACGCTGGTTTACGACCCCGACCCCGATGTGAAAGAAGTCGCCCGCCAGCGGCTTCGGGAGATACAAGCCGATGAATGAATTTGACTGGCAAGCCAAAAAATTGACGACACAATGCCCGGAACTGCTGGTCAGCACGGGGCATCAGGAACTGCTGAAAACCCTCAACGCCTTGTTTGCCCCCCTCAACCTGGAATTTGACTTGGTGTTGGAACGCGCCGGATGGCATCGGTTGGGCGGTGTGGTCGACCTGGATATGAAACCTGTCGCCAGCCACTTGCGCGCTTGGGCGGAAGCGGAATCCGGCGGCGATGTGGAGGTGTTGCTCGACAAATACGCCGGGCAGCCGTTGTTCGCCACCCGTCTGGAAGGGCATACCCTGTATTTCACCGCGCCGACGGGCGACAGGCCAGAATATTTCCTCCAGATTGAAATCGAAATCTGCCAGGAAATGCTCGACCGTCCGCTGTTCGACCCGGATTTCCTGCCGGACAATCTTGAGGAATTCCTTGACCCAATCGACTATCCGCGTCTGGAGCCGGAGCTGATCGGGCAGGCGCAATACCATTTCCGCAGCCTGCACAAGATGGTCGACATCTTTCTCGGACAGAACCCGCACAGCCGCCATGTGCAGAACCTCAACCGCTTCATGCAGGACTGGCGCGACAGCAGCGCTGGGCAAAACGAGGATGCGCCACCGTTTTGTTCCCACTGGGTAATGGTGTTGCAGGAGTATCAGGGCAGCGACAAGGAAAGCCACTTCAATATCAAGCCAACCAGCACCTTCGCGCAGAAAGTCACCGCATTTGACCATGCAGCAGGCTTGCATGGGGCGGAACTGGCGAAAACCATCCATGCGTTTGACCGTCAGGTGGGGTATCCGTTTGCCTGGTTTTTCCTGATGTTGAACCGCCGTGGCGTACCGGCCAGCGTGGCTGATGCGGTGCTGCGTGACCAGATGGAGGCGTATGACTACCTGCCTGCGCGCGACCTCAAGATCCTGCGTGAATGGGAAAAACGGCCTTACAGCGTATGAGTGACCTGGCGAACATTTTTCACCCTATTGGCATCATACGCACGCCATTCGCGGATAAGCCGGATGCGCCGATCCAGGGCGCTTATGCGGAGGCGGTGGAAGGCTGGGTGGAGCTGGACGCCCGATACGAGCAAGGTTTGCAGGACATCAGCGGGTTTTCGCACCTGATCCTGCTGTATCAGTTCCATCGCGCAGGCAAGGTGGAACTGGTGCGCCAGCCGTTTCTGGATGATGTGCCGCGTGGCTTGTTTTCCACCCGCCATCCGGCCCGACCCAATCCGCTGGGGTTGACGGTGGTGGAACTGCTGGCGCGTGAAGGTAATGTGCTGCATGTGCGGGGAGTGGATATGCTGGATGGCACCCCACTGCTTGACATCAAACCGTATGTGAAACGTTTTGACTGTTTTCCACAAGCCAGCGAGGGCTGGTTCGCAGACAAAAGCGCACGGGCGAAACCGCTTGGCCTGGAATAACTGGGAGATTGACGATGCAAGAACTGGATTTTCACGAAGTCGCGGATGAATTCGTCAATCTGGCGAATGATATGAGCAACGAATGGGCACCCAACTTCCTCAGTGCGGCGATCCTGTATGCGGCGGCGCGCTACAACGCCTTCCACTTCATGGAAACCAATGGGGACCCGGACAAGGAAGCGGCTGCGGTTGATTATTACACCGAGCAATATCGCCGTATGTTGAAGGAAAACCTGCACGAAATGCGTTACGGAGTCGAGCATGAATAAGATCGGCATCTTTTTCGGTACGGATTCCGGCACCACACGGCTGATGGCCAAGAAAATGTCCAAGCTGCTGGGGGATGCCGCCGCCAAGCCGGTCAATGTCAACCGCAGCACGGCGGATGACCTGCTGCAATACGACGCGCTGATCCTGGGTACGCCGAGCTATGGCATCAATCAGTTGCCGGGCAAGAGCACCAAGGTGGCGGATGGTTGTTGGGAAGAGTTCATGCCACAACTGCAAGGCGCTGACCTTTCCGGCAAGACCATTGCGCTGTATGGCCTGGGTGATCAGGAAAAATACCCCGACCGGTTTGCGCATTCGCTGATCCATTTGTATGACTGGTGTGTGGCTGGCGGTGCGGATGTCATTGGGCGCTGGAGCACGGAGGGGTATGCCTTCGACCATTCGCCGTCCGTGGTGGATGGGGAATTCGTCGGCCTGATCCTCGACCAGCGCTCGCAAAGCCTGCTGACGGACGAACGCCTGGCTGCTTGGATCAACCGTATCAAACCCACCTTGCTGGCAAAACTTGCAAACTGAAACCCATCATGACTGACGACGCCAACATTATCCGCCGCTATTTCACCACTTACAGCGGCGTCAAATTGCCGTTCAAACTCGTCTCCGAATTGGGGGCGCATGAAATCCGCAACCGGAACACCTTTTTCCAGGGGCATTTCGATGCGGATGGCGTGTTGCTGGGTTTCCAGAAAATGGTGTACGGCGAAGTCGAGCTGGAGCATAAGTACACCTATGACGCATCCGGCAAGCTCAAGCAGGCGGAAATCACGGATGCGGATGGGGAAGTCAGCCATCTGTCCTTCTGATTGCTGACAACCTGCTTGCTCCCTGTGCCCGCTGTACTTACACTACCGTTATTACATTTGTACTAACGGTAACATCCCATGCTGCAAGTCAAACTCACCGCCATTGGCAATTCCGTTGGCCTTGTGCTGCCCAAAGAAGCATTGGCCAAACTGAAGGTAGGCAAGGGCGATAGCCTATACCTGGTGGAAAGCCCGGAAGGTTTCACCCTCACGCCTTATCAGCAGGATTTTGATGAGCAAATGCAGGCTGCGGAAAAAGTGCTAAAGAAATACCGCAATGCCTTCCGTGAACTGGCGAAATGAACGGGCCGATATGGGTGCTGGAAAGCATTGCCGTGGCAGTGCATCAAATGCTGCTCGCAGAACACGGTGGCAGCCCCGGCGTCCGTGATCATGCATTGCTGGATTCCGCCCTCGCCAGACCCCAGCAACGCTTTGCCTACCAACCGGATTCCACCTTGTTTGAACTTGCCGCTGCCTACAGCTACGGCATCGCCAGGAATCATCCCTTCATTGATGGCAACAAGCGGGTGGCGTTGGCAGTGGGGGCAGTGTTTCTGGAGCTCAATGGTTTTACGTTGGACGCCCCTGAACCGGAAGCTGTCATCACGTTCGAACAACTGGCGGCAGGCAATATTACGGAGATGGAACTTGCGGATTGGTTTGAAAAGTCTTCAGGAACGCAGCAACCTTCGCCCGCACCAGGGCGCAATGCGTAAAGATTGCCGCATGTTCGCCATGTTCCAGCACCAGCAGTTCAGCCCCAGGGATGCGTTGTTGCGCGGTTAGCGCATGCTCTTCGAAATTCACCAGGGGGTCATTCGTCCCATGCACGATGAGGGTCGGCACCTGGACGGCCTCCAAGGGATAAACCCCGGTCTGGGTATTGTGAAAGTCATTCTCGGAACCCTGTATCCTTTTGCCCATCTGCTCAAAGGTGCTCAGGATCAAAGCCTGGAACAGTGCGCCACATTCCTGGTTGGCCTTGAGCTGTTGCAGCAGGCTCAGGTCGGAAACAGAACGCTGCATGGACTTTTCCATATTCTTGAGCGTGGACTTGCGCAGCAAGGTCGGTAGGCCAGGCAACTGCGCCATGAATTTCAGCATCTGGAACCTGCCGGGAACCTTGTACGTGTTGGGGCAACTGACCGTCGAAACCAAGACCAAGCTCTGGCAGCGCTGCGGGTGACGCAACGCAAACTGGATTGCGGTAGGGCCACCGCCGGAAATGGCGATGACGATGGCGGCAGGGATAGCCAAGGCGTCCAGCAAGGCGGCCAGCAAATCCGCCTGCGCTTCCGGCGATGCGCCAGAGGCCAGCGGCGTCCCCAAATAACCAGGGCGCGAAATGGCAATCACCCGGAAATCCCCGGTCAGCACCGTTTTCGCCAGGATCAGGCTTTGGTCATAGCCACCCATGGCCCCATGTATGGACACCACCACGGGGCCTTGCCCATATTCGCTGTATTCGGCCAGCCCTTTGGCGGTTTCGAGCAGTTTCACAACGGGTTTTTTCTGTTCGTTTGCATCGGCGGTGGGCATGGCGCATTGCTCCAGTATCGGATGGTTGGCATTGGCTTGGCGGGAAGGCGAAAAGCCTTGGCGGTCAATTGTTTCCGCGTGGCGCCACCCGCTTGTCCGTAATGAAAATTTCCCCATCCAGCTCTTCCAGGCGCAGCGCCTGCAAGCGTTCCCCTTGGCACAGGGCGCTGAGGGATTCCCCAGTCTGGGGGTCGTAGACGATACCATGCATGGAGCAGCGCAGTCGATTGGCCTGTGCATCAAAGATGGCGTCCCGCTCGCAGGTCAGCGGACGGGGCATGTGCACACATTGGTTTAGGTACGCGAATGCCGCACCCTCATAGCGCAACACGATGGCCGAATGCGGCTCGCCCCGGTATGACAAATCAACCAGCCGAAACTGTTTTTCCTGCAAGTCTTCAGCAGCGCAGACCAGGACTTTCTGGCGCTTCGATGCGGTCACGCCGGACACTCGCCACCTATGCACATGGGGCCGGAACATGTATCCGCCGATACCTGCAAATGGTCATTGATCATCTCGCGCAGGCAGCGGTTACACTTGCCGCAGCACTTTTCCGGGTAGTCGAAGTGCTGGCGTAATGCCCGCACTGACAACATGCCTGCGTTTAATGCCTGTTTTACCTGGCGGTCATTGATTGCGTTGCACACACATACATACATCCGGCTTGCCTCCGTTGGGTTCCCCCAACATAGGAGCAATAAGCAGGCCAACGGAATAAATCCATATCTATTCGATAGATACGGAACAACAACCATTCTGCGCGAATGGCATTGTCAGCTTTGCCACAAGCCTTTCCCTACAGGGGCGGCTTACTTCAGCGGCAGCATCAACCGCATCGGCAACATGCCGGACGCAGCAAACCCCAGTCGCCGGTACAAAGCCTGCGCCGCTTGGTTGTTCGTATCCGTCAGCAGGGTGATGCGCAGGCAACCTTGCCCCCGCGCATGCCCAACCGCCGCCGCCAGCAATTGCTTGCCTACACCCTGCCTGCGCACTTGCGGTGCAATCACCATGTCCTCCAGCACGGCGACCTTGCCGCCCAAGGCGGTGGAAACCGTGTACAGCAGGTTGACCATGCCAACGGTTTCATCATCCTGCCGGGCAACGAGAATATGCCCCACCGCCGGATTGCCGACAATTGCCGCCAGCCCCCGCTGTTGCGCGTCCCGGTCAGGCTGAAATTCGGCTTCCTGCGTGAACAGCAAATCCAGTAGGCCGCACAGTTCTGGAATGTCAGCCTGGGTGGCAAAACCAATCGTCATCATGCTCGCCCCCGTTGCCCCATCATCACCAGCACACCCGCCGTGATAATCACGCACATGCCCAGCACCGCCAGCGGCGTCAGGGTTTCATCCCACAGCAACCAGCCCAGCAGCGCGGCGGACACCACCGATGAATAGGAAAACGGCCCCAATTGCCCGGCAGGCGCATGTCCATAGGCCGCCGTCAGCAGCAATTGCGCCAGGGTGGCGAATGCGCCCAGCAGGATCAGCCAGCCCAGTTCCGCGCCATGCAGCGGCTGCCAGTTCAGCACGGCGGGGACTAGCGACAGCAGGCTGGCGAACAGCGCGAAATAAAACACCACCCGCCGCGCCGGTTCCTCGCCGGAACGCATCCGCCGGATGCTGACCTTGGTGGAGCCGCCCAGCACTGCCCCCGCCAGCGCCGCCAGCACAGCCACATTGAACACACCTGCTTCCTGCGTCGGGTTCAGCACCAGCACCACCCCAGCGAAACCCAGCAGGATGGCGGCGATGGCATGCCACGACAGGCGTTCCTTTACCCAGAAAAACGCCACGATGGGCACGAAAAACGGCATGGTCTGTTTCAGCAGCGCCGCCTCCGCCAAGGGCAGGTGCGCCCAGGCGTAATACATGCAGCTCATGGCGACCACGCCGGTCAGCGCGCGCACGAAATGCAGGTGCAGGCAGGAGGTTTTCAGCGCCTGCACACCGCCGCTGCGCCACAGCCATGGCAGCATCAGCACCAGCCCGAACAGGTTGCGGAAAAACACGGTCTGCTCATTGGAGACCTCGCCATGCAGGTGTTTGATCACCATGCCGGAACAGACCAGAAAGAATTCCGAGGCCATGATCAGCGCCGCGCCCCGCGCCAGACCGCCCGCAGGCAGGCCTGCGCTGGCGGTTATGCTTATATTCATTAGTGCTACCTTTTCAGCAAGACATTGCAATTCATTATTCAGCCCTGATAATGCAGGTAACGGCGGAATGGTGCAAAGCACAATCACAAACAATCCGCCGGGCAGGAAAGGAAACCACCACAATCATTACCGGAGACATTTTTTCGTGCAAACATTTACCGAACAAGGCCAGCGCATTGTCAATGACCTGAGCCAGCGCTACGGCGTGTCCACCGACGCCATCACCCACATGCTCTACGCCGTCATGAACGGCAATGGCACCATGGCGCAATTCAACCACCCTGAATTCGGCGGCTCTGGCCAATGGATGCAGGGCGGCATGACCATGGTGGGCGACATGTTCAATTACAGCCTGAAAACGACCGTCAACAACCTGTGCAGCGAGCTTTCCAATATTCTGGCCAACCAGAATCCGCCGCTGTTCATGTCCACCGGCAGTTACCAATCCCAATACCAGGGCAGTGGCCAGCCGCAAGGCAATTACGGGCAAAGCAGCCTGTTTGTCAGCAACTCAAGCAGCTCCGGCAACTGGTGGCCGGGCGATTTGGGCATGGCGGCCTCCACCGGCGCACAGAACAGCACCCGTTACGCGTATTTCCCGGCAGCCCACCGGCTGGCAGTGGAGGTGAACGGGCACGTCACCGTCTATGACACGCTGGATCATCAGATTGGCGGCGTTTCCCAGCAACAGGGCGGCGGTTCCTCGCTGAGTTTCACCAGCCAGTACGGCCTCGTGTACCTGGAAAACCTGCCGGTTGTTTCCGTGGATGGTGCTGCGCCGCAAACACAAGCCCCGCCGCAAAACACGCAGCCCGCCTTCACCCCGGCGCCGCAACAATCACCGGCGGGCAATCAAAACGTGTCGGAAAGCGACATATTCTCCCTGATCGAAAAGCTGGCTGACCTGAAACAGAAAGGCGTACTCAGCGAAGAAGAATTCGCCACCAAAAAGGCTGAATTGCTGCAACGCCTTTAACTGGCAAAGGCGTGCTTAACGCTTAAAAACGGGCGACGGCTTCACCACCCTGCTCGATCCAGCCATGGATCATTTTCTTGGTGGTGAAGCCACTGGAGCAATTGCCATCCTTGTCGATGACAATCACGCCGCCTCGCCCTTTCACTTTGCGCACCAGATATTCAATACCTGCCTCTGTTGCTTCTTTCGCATCCATGCCTTTCATGTAGATGAAGTCGGCAATGGTTTTGGCAATGACGGAACGCATGAAATCTTCCCCAAAACCGGTGGCGGACACGGCGCAGGTTTCATTGTCGGCATAAACGCCAGCGCCAATGATGGGGGAATCGCCGACCCGACCCATCCGCTTGTTGACGATGCCGCCGGTGGAAGTCGCTGCTGCCAGGTTTCCCCCCCGGTCACGCGCAATCGCGCCGATGGTGCCATATTTCTGGTCTTCGCTGGCCGCTTCAGTATCGTCATGGTCCAGCATGATCTTGTGCTTGAGGCGGGCTTCCTCAAATTGCTGGATACGTTCGGGAGTAGAGAAATAATGTTCCGGTGCCCGTGGCATGCCGCAATGATCGGCAAAGCGCATGGCGCCTTCCGCAATCAACATGACATGCTCGCTTTCCGTCATCACCAGCCGCGCCAGTTGCACTGGGTTGGCAATATTGCTGACGCAAGCCACCGCACCGGCAGACAAGTCGCGGCCATCCATGATGGCCGCGTCCATTTCCACCTTGCCGCTTTCGTTCAGGACGGAACCACAACCGGCGTTGAACACGGGGTCGTCTTCCAGCAGGGAGGCGCAGGCTTCCACCGCCTGTAACGCCGACCCACCCAGTTCCAGCACATCGCGTCCATGCTCCAAAATTCGGCGGATGCTTTCCAGATAACGCACGGCGGTCTTGTCATCTTTGACATTATCCAGTGCGCCTGCACCACCATGGACCATCAGTGAGTAAGAGCCCTGCATAAAGACTACCCCAAAAAAGTGTTCACCCTATCAAAGTCGTTTGCCCAGTTCCAGCAGCAAACTTTGTTGGATTGCAGGCGTACCCGCCAGCAAGACAATTAGCTTGCCGACCAAAACCGTTCCCCAGTTCACCAGGATGACGCCGCTGCCGGTTTGCTGATCGAACTCAAGCCCGCTCAGGTCGATATCCGCCAATGTCCGGTATTGCGTTGTTACCGTCACAGCGCTCCACGCCGGTATCTTCAGCTTTTGCGCAATCAGGGTGGGGTAGCTGGCCCCGTTGAAACGCGGGTTACATTCTATTGCCGGAAAACGCAGCCCCTGATCCGTCTGGACAACCGCCACATCAAACGCAAAAATACCGTGCATACCATGCGCTTGCAGCCATGCCGCCATCGGCTCCACCACATCCCAGGGCGCATGCCTGGCAGGCACCCGGTTACCCTGATGGACGAAACCATCCAGTATCTGCTCACTGGCCGCCAGCCGCGCCAGACGGTTGCCGGACACCTGATATTGCAGGTTGAGGAAGGTCTCGGTGGTGACTTCCTCCTGCACCTGTACCGGCACATCCGGGTCAAACCTGCCAAGCGCTTCTGCAAATTCAGCCTCATCCGCACAACGGTAAATCCCCACGCCGGAAACCGAAACGGCGGCTTTCAGGTAACAGGGAAACACCGTCTCCTGAATGACTTGCGGGGTAATGGCTAGCACACTGTCAAAGCAACGGGTTTGCGGCACAGGCACACCCAGCTCTGCCGCCAGGGCCATGAAATTGTTTTTGGAATTGATGAATTCAACGGTTTCCATCCAGCGGGTATCGTCCCAATACCGGCATTCCTGCGGTCCGAAGTAAAAGACCGAAGGCAGGTAGCCGCTGTGGGAACCCAGATGTTTCAAATCCAGATCCCACAACACATTGTCACTGTGGCTCAAACCGATACGCTGATAGTGCCGGGAAATATCCTCCCACAAGCGCTCCAGTTCCGGGTGAATCTGGATAATATCCTCGGGTTCTGACATTCCCAGCGCCCGGCCGGAATACAGGTGATTACCCGTCACCCCTTCAGCCGTGCAATTCATAATGTCGTGATTGATCACATATTTGTTGGATGGCGTGTCACCATAATTGACAACTGCGGACATAACTTCCTCTCCTCATGTAAGCGCG
The DNA here is from genome assembly GCF_035668035.1 of Candidatus Thiothrix phosphatis. Lineage (NCBI taxonomy): Bacteria > Pseudomonadati > Pseudomonadota > Gammaproteobacteria > Thiotrichales > Thiotrichaceae > Thiothrix > Candidatus Thiothrix phosphatis. The sequence continues at coordinate 23,501 of NZ_JAYMYJ010000152.1, forward strand.
CCAGGGATGTGGCGCAATAATCATGCCATGATTGTGAGTTGCAGGGATATTTCCATGAACGTTGGCGCCGTTGACAAGCCACCAGGTTTGGAACATTTCTTGCTTTTGTTCTGAAGCCTGAAGCTCCAATTTGTGAAAACACGGTATGAACCTATCCTTTGACAAACTTGATCACTACTACCAGCAGGTCACCCGCATTATCCTGTCACGCCAGCACCCGATCACTGGGTTGTTGCCCGCCAGTACGGCGGTCACCGCCCACGGCGATTACACCGATGCGTGGGTGCGTGACAACGTCTACAGCATCTTGGCGGTATGGGGCCTGAGCTTGGCCTACCGTCGGCTTGACGAAAGTGATGGCCGCACCGTGCTGCTGGAACAGAGCGTGGTCAAACTCATGCGCGGCCTATTGCTTGCGATGATGCGCCAATCCGCCAAGGTGGAACGCTTCAAGCAGACGCAGAACCCACTCGATGCCTTACATGCAAAGTATGACACAAGTACTGGGTACCCAGTGGTGGGTGATGATGAGTGGGGTCACCTGCAACTCGATGCAACTTCCTTGTTCCTGCTGATGCTGGCACAGATGATTGCTTCAGGTCTACGCATTATCTTCACCATCGATGAAGTCAATTTCGTGCAGAATCTGGTGCACTACATTGGCCGCGCCTACCGCACGCCGGATTATGGCATTTGGGAGCGCGGCAACAAGATCAACCATGGCATTGCTGAAATCAACAGCAGTTCGGTCGGCATGGCGAAAGCGGCGCTGGAGGCCATGAACGGCTTCAACCTGTTTGGCACAGGCGGCGGGCAGGCGTCGGTTGTGCATGTGGTGCCTGATGAGGTGGCGCGCGCCCGCATCACGCTCGAATCCAGTCTGCCGAGTGAATCCCTGTCGAAAGAAGTCGATGCTGCCACCCTGAGCGTGGTCGGCTACCCGGCTTTCGCAGTCGAAGACACTGCTTTGGTCGAAGAAACCATCCATGAAGTCGTAAGCAAGCTGGAAGGCCGTTACGGCTGCAAGCGCTTCCTGCGCGATGGCCACCAGACCGTGATCGAAGACCACAACCGGCTGCATTACGAACCCGAGGAAATGTTGCAGTTCGAGCACATCGAATGTGAATGGCCGCTGTTTTTCACCTACCTGCTGCTTTACCACCTGTTCCGGGGTGATGAGCAACAGGCCAGAAGCTACCGCGACAAACTGGAAGGGTTGCTGGTCGAGCGTGACGGCGACCTGTTGTTGCCGGAGTTGTACCGGGTGCCGCTTGGGCGCATTGAGGCGGAACGCAACAATCCCCGCAGCCAGGAGCGCGAACCCAACGAAAACGTGCCGCTGGTGTGGGCGCAGAGCCTGTATATCCTCGGCGCACTGATCCAGGATGGGTTGCTCGACGTGGCCGACATCGACCCGCTGGGCCGCCGCCTGCGGGTGGGGCGGCGGCGTGGGCGGCGCGTGCAGTTTGCGCTGCTGGCCGATTCGCCCAGCATCAAACAGCGCCTGGAGGAAAAGGGCATCAAGGCGGAGACGCGCAGCGAAGTTTCCCCTGTCGTCATCCATGAAGCCACCGCCTTGGCTGAAGCTTACTGCCAGCTTGGCCGTAACCCGCGCCTCGGCCTCAGCGGCCGACCTTTGCGCCATTTGCGTGGGCTGGCGACCAGCAGCGTCTATACCTTCGCGGGCAAGCGCATGCTGTTCCAGCCGCAGTTCATGAACCGGCACGATTTCTACCTGAGCCTCGACAATGTGATGCTGGTCGAACGCTTGAAGATGATCCTTGCGTATGTCAGTAAGCAATGGGATGCCCCCGGGAGGCCACTGGTCGTCCTGGTTGTCAGCGAACGCATGTTGACGGCGGAGGGCAGTGCTGCGCTGCTGAATTTCATGGACCAATGCCGCGAAGGCCAGGTTGACGGCACACCGGTGCAACTGGGCCGGGTTGCGAGCTTTTTGCCGACCGCTGGACGTGAACGCATCGATGCTTTGCACGGTTACCAGTTTCCGGATGGCAGCGGCGACGAGGGGATCCGCCCCTGTTTTGCGCTGATGCCGCTGACGGACAACGGAAGCCATACGGAATCCGCCGCCGCGCCTTCCCCTGAACCGCTGGGTGATGGTGACCTGATCGGGCTGGTGACGACGCGGGCGGACTTGCAGGTGCAGTTCGACGCTTTGCGGCAGCTGGCTTCCCGCCACGGCCTCGGTTTTGATACCGGCCTGCGCGACCTGGAGGGTCAACCCGCGCGGGTGGGCAACCTGCTTGAAGAGGTTTATGCGCGTGCCTGTGAGGCGCGCTGCTGGCGTTTGATCCGGTTGAGTGCGGCGGTGCTGGGCAAGCACGACATCAACCTGGAAGGCGCCGCCACCGAAATCGTGGCGCACCAGCGGGCGTTGAGCGTGTCGCGTTCGTACAGCCGTGATTCGACCTTCCGCCGCCCGATGGGGGCCGACGAACTGTTGCAGGCCATCCGCCAATTCAACCCCGACGATTTGCGCGCGCAAATCCTGACCCTGGAGCTGATCATTAACCTGGGGCAGTTGTTGCGCTCGCACCCTGAACTGTTGGCCAATATGACCATGATCCGCACCGGGCAACTGTTGCAGCTGATTGCAGTGCGCCTGGAGCGTGAAAAGCGCCTGTCGATCAATGACGCGATGGATGTGCTGATGGAAATGGCGCCGTATGAATTGGCCAGGACGGTGCGTGATGTGCTCGAACATTACCAGGACGCCAGGGACACCCTGTTGCAAATGGAGCTGATGAATGTGTCAGCGGATTCAGGCGGCATGGTCACAGTCAAGTTCGACGCCAGCCTGGACCCGGATCTTGCTGATGCCGCGAACTGGCACGAGTGGCGCTCCATCCAGGGCAGCATCGGGCGTTACCGGGAAAGCTTCTTTGAGGGTGTCTGGGACATCGTCAACCAAAGCCAGGGCTTGGTGATCGGGGATCAGTGGAACCCCAAATTGCGCCTCGACCACAAGTTGTGTGCCGACATGACACGCGGCGAAAAGCTTTTCAAGGATCGCGTCGAACATATCCTCAACAAGACGCCAGCGCCGGACAGCCGCCAACTGTACACCGAAGCCTTGCAGGTGCTGATGGTGGTGATGCGGAAAAACCCTGGGCTGCGGATTGACGATACGCTGTTCATCGATGTCATTATCGGCCATGCTGTGCGTCTGGCTTGGGAGCAAGGCAACCCAGGGCAGAGCGCAGATTACGACCAATACCGGGGCAGTGCCTGGAGCGAGTTTTACCTGTACCCGCCCTCCAGGGTCGCCAACCATGTGGTCGCTGCGCTGGCGTATCTACTGAACAATGGCACAAGGGAAACACCATGACATATCTATTGGCAGGCGATGTGGGCGGCACCAAAACCGTTTTAGGCCTGTACCTTGCGGATGACGGCAAGTCAGGCAGTGCGCCGCTGCAAGCTGTCCATAAGGCGGTCTACCCCAGCTCAGGTTATGCGCTGTTCAGCGATTTGGTCAGCGGGTTTCTGGCTGAGGTGCCGCTGCACCGCCCCGCCGCCGCCTGTTTCGGCATCGCCGGGCCGATCCAGGATCAGCGTTGTGACGCCACCAACCTGCCATGGGTGATTGATGCGCACACACTGGCCACCAGCTTTGGCTTCAGTGACGTATGCCTGCTGAATGACCTGGAGGCGGCGGCTTACGGCATGCTGCATTTGGCGGCTGACGAATTCGTTGAACTTAATCCGCATGCCGTATCCCAGGCCGGGCATGCAGCCGTGATCGCCGCCGGGACTGGGCTGGGTGAAGCCATCCTGGCGTGGGATGGCCAGCGCCATATCGTCATGCCGACCGAAGGCGGTCATAGTGATTTTGGCCCCAATTCCAGTCAGGAAGATGCGCTGTTGCTGTTCCTGCGCAAACGTTTCGGGGGGCATGTCAGTGGCGAGCGCATCCTGGCCGGTAATGGTTTTGGCAACCTGTACGATTTTCTGCGCGCGTCCAGCCATGCTGCGCCGAACCCGGAGGTCGAGGCTGAAATGCTGCACGAAGACCGTAACGCCGTGATCAGCCGCCATGGCCTTGCAGGCTCCGACCCGTTATGCGCCGAAACCATGCGTTTGTTTGTGCGCATCTACGGCAGTGAGGCGGGCAATCTTGCCTTGAAATGCTTGCCTCGGGGCGGCATTTACATCGGCGGCGGCATTGGCCCCAAGATTCGGGCAGCGCTGGAAACCGGCGTGTTCATGCAGGGTTTCCTCGACAAGGGGCGCATGGCGCGCGCCATCGAGCACATCCCGGTGCGCCTGTCGTTGAACCCTGAAGCCCCATTGTTGGGCGCTGCGCACATGGCGATGTCCCGTTTCCGCCGCTGACAGTCAGGCCAATTCCAGAACCACGATGCAGCGCCCCTCCACCCTGAGCTGGGGCGAACTGATGGCGGGTTGCGCGCCGGGTTCATGGATTCCTGGCGTGCTGGCGGTGTCGATGGCGAGGTGCCACTGTTTGCCGGGGAAGGGCGGCAAAGCGAAGGTTTGCGCTTCCTCAGACATGTTCAGCACGGCATGCAGCAACGGTTCGTCGGGTGCCAAGCCTGCCAGCGTGAAAGCGAGATGGCGGGCGTTCGGGTCGTTCCAAGGCACGGTATTGAGTTTGGTCCCATGCCAGCTAATGTCGGGCAGGTCATGGCTGGGGTTAATCCGGCCTGTGAGGAAACGTGCCCGGCTCAGGCTCGGATGGCGGCGGCGCAACCGTACCATGCCCTGGACAAACGCGAGCATGTCAGCGTTGCGTTCCAGCAGGCTCCAGTCCTGCCAGGAAAGGGTGTTGTCCTGGCAATAGGTGTTGTTGTTGCCCTGTTTGGTGGCGAGCACCTCATCACTGCCGTGCAGCATCGGCACACCCTGACTAAGCATCAGGATGGCGATGAAATTTTTGGCCTGACGGCGGCGCACCCGGTCGATACGCGGGTCAGCGGTCGGCCCCTCCACGCCGTAGTTGGCGCTCAGGTTATGGTTGTGGCCGTCGCGGTTGTCCTCGCCATTGGCTTCATTATGTTTGCCTTCGAAACTGACCAGATCCCACAGGGTGTAACCGTCGTGGCAGGTGACGAAATTGATCGAGTTCCACGGCAGGCGCCCACGGGACTGGTACAGGTCGCTGGAGCCGCACAGGCGGGTGGCGACCTCCGCAATCAGGCCACCATCGCCCCGCACAAACGCCCGGATCACGTCCCGGTAGCGGCCATTCCATTCCGCCCAGCGAAAGCCGGGGAAATCCCCCAACTGGTAAAGGCCGACGGCGTCCCAGGCTTCGGCGATGATATGGGTGCGGCTCAAGAATGGCGACAGCTCGATGTGCCACAGCATCGGCGCATGGCGTTGCGGGTTGCCATCCTCGCCGCGTGCCATGGCGCTGGCAAGGTCGAAGCGGAAGCCATCCACATGCATCTCTTCCACCCAGTAGCGCAGGGCGTCCACCAGGAAGCGGTTCACCACCGGATGGTTGCAGTTCACCGTATTGCCGCAGCCGGTGTAATCCCGGTAACGGCTGCGGTCGAAGAAATCGAGGTGGTAGAACATCTCGTTGCCGAAGGCCTTAAAGCTGATGGTGGGGCCAAAGGGGCTGCCCTCGGATGTGTGGTTGAAGACAACATCCAGGATCACGCCGATACCCGCCCGGTGCAACGCCTTGACCATATCGCGGAATTCGTCGCGGGCGCGCGCCGGGCTCACCGCAAAGTGTGGGTGGGGCGCATAGAAACTGTGGGTGCTGTAGCCCCAATAGTTGCTGAGGCCAAAGGATGACGTTTTGGGCGGCAAATCCTGGCGGTCGAAAGCCATCACCGGCATCAGCTCCACATGGGTGATGCCCAGCGCCTGCAAATGGGGAATTTTTTCAATGACCCCGGCAAAGGTGCCAGGATGCGCCACGCCGGATGACGGGTGCCGGGTGAAGCCGCCGACATGCATTTCGTAGATGACCGATTCGTTCAACGGGATATACAGCGGGGTGTCGCCTTCCCAGTCGTAGCTGTCGTCCTGCACCAACGCCCGCATTGCCTGGGCAATGTTGTTGCCGGGCAGGGAAGCCGCCTGACGGCTCCACAGCCGGTCGCTGATGGTGGTGGCCCACGGATCCAGCAGCGCCTTTTCGCCGTCGAAGCGGCAGCCCGTTGCACGGGTGTCGCTCGGGCCGTGGGCGCGCCAGTTGTAATAGACCCCCATTGGCAGGCCAAGCACCAGCACATGCCAGAAGAAAAAGGTGCGGTGGGTGTCAGGGTCCAGCCCAATGACCTGAAACGGCTCCAGGCTGTCATCAGCCTCGAACAGCAGCAATTCCAGGCGCTCCGCGTGCTGGGAAAAGACGCAGAAATTCACACCATTTTCGGTGATGGTGGCACCGCCCTGGTTCCAAGTCCCAGGGGCGGCGGAGTAATTAGGATGCGCCATTGTATGCTCCGGCTACAGGCTATAGAGGTGGGGTCGTGTTTCAGGAGTCGATTGTATAAGCATCTAGCCGGTGCGGGCAGTGAAATCTCAGCCCAGCAGCACGTTTGTCATGCTGTTGCCGGTTTCCAGGGCGCGCTCGAACACCTTGTCACGCGCCCGGTGCGCCATTTGCGCCGCCACCAAATCGGCCTGGCTGGCGGCAGGCGCATGGATCAGCCGCACCGGGATATCCGATTCGGCTTCGACCACGCCGAGACGCTCTGCGCCAAGGTTGGCGAACACGGCACGGCGCTCCACAGTGCCTTCCCGCCAGCGCCAATCAATGCGCGCCAGCCCCGGCGGTACATCAGCCACCCGCGTCAGGGTGACGGGCACCCGGCGGTTGGCAATGCTGAATTGCCACACGGTCTGTTTGCCTGCAACCACTTTGCCGCCCTCGACCCGCCAGCCCAACAGCGAGGCCAGCCACCCCACCAGCAGGGCTGACATGGCCACGGTGTGCGGTCCATGCTCAATTTGCAGGTTGCTGACGGCAGACAGGGCATTGGGCTGCACTGTCGGGTCAAGCATCTGGCTAAGTAGGTTGCGCCAATGCTTCAGGCGTCGCCAGGCCAAGTTATAGACCACATAGTCAGCGCCTTGCGCCTTTACCCAGCGTGACATCGCCTGCATCCCCTTGGTCGGCGATTTCCAGCCGAAGCTGTCGTAGATGATCTGGTCAGCCATGGCGGTGAGCGGGTTGAAGGTTTCGCTGAGGGAAGGGGCTGGCTCCAGTGACGCCCACCATAGGGTGGTTGGCAGGTCGCCGACCAGATGGGCGCGTGCCACTGGGGCAAGGCGCTTGCGCGCGCTGGCATCAGCGATGACGCGGATCAGCTCGGCGCTGACCTGCAAGCCGCTGGACAGCTTGCTGTACAGCCCGGAGACAAACACATCCAGCCCCGGTTCGCCGGTATGGCCCAGGCCGGTCAGCAGGATCACGCGGCACGGGTGCGCCGAGACGATGCGTGGCAGGGCTTCATTGACTTTCAGGGTCTGCTCGTCGTCGTCGCAATAAATGATCAGATTGGACATGCAGGCGCGGGTGACCACTTGGTTTTCACCCAGTTCCTGGTTCAATCCGGCCCAGATGGTGTCCAGTTCACGCGGTATGTGGCGGATACGGACGTTTTTTTCCTCGACCCGGAGGAGGCGATGGCGCGGTTTTTCGTTCATAGCAGCCGCCATTTGAAACCATCATTTTCGATCATGCGCTCCGCCTCGACCGGCCCCCAGGAGCCAGCCGTGTATTCAGGCAGCCAGCGCACCCCACTGCTGTTCCAGGCGTCCAGGATGTCTTCAATGAACACCCAGGAGCGCTCCACCGCATCGCGCCGCATGAACAGGGTCGCGTCACCGGCCATCACATCCAGCATCAGGCGCTCGTAGGCTTCGGGCGACTGGTCGCCGAAGGTGGAGCCGTAACGGAAGTCCATTTTCACCGGGAAGATGCGCACCTTCGGCCCTGGCAGTTTGGTGGATATGCCCAGTGACAGCCCCTCGTTGGGCTGGATGCTCAACGCCAGCACGTTCTGTGCAATCGGATGGCTGGGGTCGGCATTGAACAACACCGGCGGGACGCCCCGGAAATGCACCGCAATCTCGCTGGCACGCTTGGTCATGCGCTTGCCGGTGCGGATGTAGAAAGGCACCCCGGCCCAGCGCCAGTTGTCGATGAACACCTTCAGCGCGACGAAGGTTTCGGTGGTGGAATCCGGCCCGACGCCTTCCTCGCGGCGGTAGCCGGGCACATCAAAGCCTTCGTGGTAACCCGGCCCGTATTGCGCGCGCACCACATGCTGGTTGACGATGTCCGGGGTGATGGGGCGCAGGCAGTTCAGCACATCCTGGCGATGGTCGCGGATGACGTCGGCGCGCATCGCCCAAGGCGGTTCCATGGCGATCAGGGTCAGCAATTGCAGGATGTGGTTTTGCACCATGTCGCGCAGCGCCCCGGCATGGTCGTAATAACCGGCGCGTGTGCCGACACCTTCCGCTTCAGCCACAGTGATCTGCACATGTTCGATGTATTTGTGGTTCCACAGCGGCTCGAAGATCGAGTTGCCGAAGCGCATCACCAAAATGTTCTGCACCGTCTCTTTGCCGAGGTAATGGTCGATGCGGTAAATCTGGCTCTCGTCGAGGTTGCGCCCCAGCACATCATTCACCTGACGGGCGCTTTGCAGGTCGTGGCCGATCGGCTTCTCCACAATCACGCGTGAGAAATGCTGGGCATCATCAACCGGATAAACCAGCCCGGCGTCATTGAGGTTCTGCACGCAGGTTTCGATCAGGGCAGGCGGGATGGCCAAGTAAAACACCCGGTTGCCTGGGATGCCGAAGGTCTGGTCGATTTCTTCCAAGCGCTGCTTGAGCCGCTGGTAGGTCTGTGGGTCAGTGAAGGAGCCGGACTCATAGTGCAGCATGCGCTCAAAGTCGGGCCAGTATTGCTCATCCAGGGGTTGGCGCGAGAAACGCTCAATGCCTTCGCGGGCGAACTGCCGATAGCCCTGGTCATCCATTTCCTGCAACGCCACGCCCAGCAGGGCGAAGCTGGCGGGCAGCGCGCCATCCAGGGACTGGTTATAAACCGCTGGCAACAGCTTGCGCTTGGAAAGGTCGCCCCCGCCCCCGAAGATCACTAAGGTGCAAGGCTGGGCCAATTGGTCTTCTTGTAGGCCAGCCAGCAGGGGGTTGGAAACAGGTGGTTGGGTCATGGTCTGCTCTCCTGCATGGTGGGCCGCCAAGCCATCGCCTCGATTACGGGCGACAAACCGCGCACTGAGCCAGTGCGGTTTTTATGCCCGATGCACGCCAGACAAGCGTTGTGTGAGGGAAGGCTGCGCCGCACCTGGGCGCGTTGGGTAAAATCTTCGGCAGTCTGATGAAACAAGGCCATAGTGCCTCCTCAGTCGTTGTCGCCGGTGGGTTTAGGCGGGCGCAGAACTGGTCTCCCCCGCTATGGGGAGAAAGAAGCAAATTCCATGCCTTATAGCGCCTCGCGCAGCAACAAGGCCAAGTGCTGCGCACGGGTATCGCCATGCGCCCGCATCTGATGGCGGCAGGAGAAACCGTTTGCCACCACCCGCGCCTGCGGATTTGCCCGCAACGCTGGCAACAGCGCCTGTTCCGCCATTGTGCCAGCCATTGCGGAATGCTCCGCTTCGATGCCGAATGTGCCCGCCATGCCACAACAGCCTGCTTCGATCATTTCAAACTGATGCCCAGGAATCAGCTTCAGCACCCGGCGCATGGCTTTCATCGCCCCAACTGCCTTCTGGTGGCAATGGCCGTGGATCAGGGTTTCACCGGCAGGCAGGGCTTGCAAGGGCAGGTTCAGGCGTTTGGCGGTGCTTTCACGCGCCAGGAACTCTTCCAGCAGCAACACGTTTTTTGCCACAACGGCAACCGTTTCCCCCAACCCCAGAGCCTGTGCATCATCGCGTAAGCCGAGCACGCAGGAGGCTTCCAGGCCAATGACGGCGCGCCCGGCCTGCACATGCGGCAGCAGGCTGTCGGCCAACCGGGAAACTTCGGTGCGCGCCTGTTCCACCATCCCCTGGGCAAGGTAGGTGCGCCCGCAGCATAAAGGCCGCTCCGCATCCGCCACGCCTTCAGCCGGTGCGGCGATATGGATGCGGTAACCCGCCGCCTGCAACACCTCGATTGCGGCAGTGGGGATTTCCGGCTCGAAATGGCGGCTGAAGGTGTCGACCCACAGCACGATTTCCGGCGCATTGCTTGCCACAGCTTCAGGCGGCGCAGGCGCTTGGAACGGGGTGGCGGCAGGTTCCGGCAAGGCAACTTCCGCGCCCAAACCGAGGAAACGTTGCCCCAAACCCGCCAGCAACGGGCTACGGTTACGCCAGGCGACCAGCTTGCCCAGCCACGGCTGCTGATGCAGCCAGCGCGGGGTATGCGCAAACAAGCGGCTGCGCAGGCTCAGGCCATCACGGGCAATACGCTGGGCGAGGTATTCCGCCTTGATCAGCGGCATATCGACATTGGCTTCACATTCGCGCTTGCAGCCCTTGCAGCCGACGCACAAATCCATCGCTTCGGCCAAGGTGGGGTCAGCCAGTGCGGTTTCCGCCAGTTCGCTGTTGAGCGCGGTTTTCAGCAGCCGCACCCGCCCGCCGGTGGAAAAATGCGTATTGCCGCTGACCCGGTAACTCGGGCACATCACCTGTTTGCCTTCGGCCTCGCACTGGCGGCTATTGATGCAAACCGCCACGGCTTTGGCGAAATTGCCGCCGGTTTTGGGGATGTCGGCGTAGGCGTCGCCCATTCCGGCGTCCTTGTATGCAGACCAGTCGAGGAAGGTTTTCATCTCATCATCCTTATCCGTAACGTTCCAGCCCCAGCCCGTCCAGCGCAATCGGCGGATGCAGGCCGGAAATCATGTCCGCCAGCACCCGCCCGCTGCCTGCCGCCATCGTCCAACCCAAGGTGCCGTGGCCGGTATTGAGGAACAGGTTCATGTAGGGCGTCTTGCCAAGAATGGGCGGGCCGTCCGGCGTCATCGGGCGCAGGCCAGCCCAGGCGGTCGCCCTTTCCACATCGCCGCCATCCGGGAACAAATCGGTCAGGACGTGCTTCAGTGTGGCGATGCGGCTGGGGGTAAGCCGCAGGTCGAAACCGCCCAGTTCCGCTGTCCCGCCCAAGCGGATACGGTTGCCCAGCCGCGTGATGGCGACCTTGTGGGTTTCGTCCATCACGGTGGATTCGGGGGCTTGCCCCGGATGTGTCACCGGCACAGTCAGGGAATAGCCTTTCACCGGATACACCGGCAGGTGAATCTGCAAGGGTTTGAGCAGGTGCGGCGAGTAACTGCCCAGCGCGACCACGCAGGCGTCCGCTTGCAGGATGCCCTTGCTGGTGATGACGCCTTCCCAACGGTTGCCGCTGGTCAAAAACTGCTGGATTGACACCCCGTAATGGAAGGCCACGCCCAGCTTTTCCGCCATGTCAGCCAACGCTTCGGTGAACTTGAAGCAGTCGCCGGTTTCATCATCCGGCAGGTGCAGGCCGCCGACGAATTTTTCTTGCACCTGCGCCAGCCCCGGTTCGCGCCGGATGACGCCAACCCGGTCCAGCACGGTGAACGGGACACCTTGCTCCTTAAGCACCTCCGCGTCATAGGCGCTGTGTTCCAACTGCTTTTGGGTGCGGAACAATTGCAGGGTGCCCTGGCTGCGTTCGTCGTAGCGGATGCCAGTTTCCGCGCGCAATTCCCGCAGGCAATCGCGGCTGTATTCCGCCAGCCGCACCATCCGCGCCTTGTTGGTCTGGTAGTTTTCGGCGGTGCATTGGTGCCAGAAGGCTTGCAGCCATGGCCACATCCGCCAGTCGGCCCACGGACGCAACGCCAGCGGGCTGTGTTTCATCAGCATCCATTTGAGGGCTTTGGCGGGAATGCCGGGAGCCGCCCATGGCGCGGCGTATCCGGGCGAAATTTCCCCGGCGTTGGCATGGCTGGTTTCCATGGCCACACTTGTGTTGCGTTCAACCAGATGGACTTCATGCCCTGCCTTGGCCAGATAATAAGCCGTACACACACCGATAACGCCGCCACCCAAAACCAGTACCTTCATAGAATCCCCCTACATGCGTTTGTCCCTCGTCTGTTGGGCGTCCCACAGTTGCTTGAAACGTGAATCCAGCGCCGACAATTCGGCGTCCACGTTTTCCAGCTCGCGGAAACCCTGCCGGGGTGGTATGGAACCTTCCCCCATGGCCTGTTTGAGTTGTTCCCGGCGGGCGAACACGGTAGCGATCCGCGCCCGCAGGTCGGCCATTTCCTCAGTGTCAGCCATGGTGGAAGCGCTCCGTGGGTAAATGTGCATAAGGGGGCAGGGTTTCCAGACGGGTGTCCACCTGCGGGCTGCCGACCGTGAAGTGGTACAGGCTCTGGAATTGTGTGCCGTGCAGGCCCAACACCTGATGCACATCGTCATCGAAGAAGCAGCCGATGCCGGTGCCGCGCATGCCGATGGCTTCCGCCTGCAAATATAACACTTGCCCCAGCAGCCCGGCTTCCCAGTAGAGCTGGCGGTAAACGTGCGCGCCATCCGCCAGCCCGGCGTCGAATTCCGCCAGCATGCCGAGGCTGAAAGCGCTGGTGGAGGCGATGTCCTGATGGCAGGAAAGTGTGCGGGCGGCTTTGCGGGCATCGGCTTCCAGCAATTGGTATAGCGGCAAGTCGTCCGGGCAATCCGGCGGTGGTCGCCAGCGGAAATCGGGGTTCATGGCGGCTTGTAGCAGGGCGGTGGCGTCCGGGCGGCGGGGCAGGGCATACAGGCCGGGCGGCAAGCCTTCCACCCGGTGGACGAAGAAGACGGGATGCAGGCGCACCGGCAGGCTCCCCCATACATCCCACGGCATACCAGCTTCCGGCAGCAGCGCCTGGAGCATGTGGAAAAAAGTATCCGCCGACAGGGTGCTCTGCTTGCCGCTGAACGCCTGGGCGCTGCGGCGCTGGCGGATCAGGGGAATCAGCTCCGGTTGCGGCGCGGCGGCGGATGGGGGCAGGGTTAGCCCAGGCTCCTTGCGCGTTTCACAGACGGCGGCGGCGGTCACTGCATCGATGACCGGCCATTGCAGGGAAGGATGGCCGCCCAATTGGTTGGCGCGTCCATACCAAGTGTTGGCAGTTGGCAGGGCAGGGCGCTCGGCGTCTCCCGCATGGATGCGCAGCAGCATGTCCGGGTGTTCCGCTTCTGCCCCTGCGAAATCCTCCGCCCGGTTCAAACCCAGCAGGGTGGCAATTTCTGCATCCGTCACTGCCAACAACTCCACCTGCAAACCCAGCGCGGCGGCGGCGTAGCGGATGGCTCCGAGCGCATGTCCGGCGTCCAGTTGCACATAACGGAAGGCGCGTTCGCCGTATTTCCAGGCTTCGCGCCAGGCAACACTGCTCAGGCCTAACAGGCATTGCGGGTGGGAATCCGGATTCGGCGTGATTTTGCCGCGCAGTTCCAGCGCATGTTCGTGCGGCGCGTAGTGATAGACGCCATCGCCCAGGCCTTCGATGCCGGTCGCAACGATGTAGCCTTCGGTAGGGTGCAGGTTGCCGCTGGAAGGGTTGCAGCGCAGTGACCAACGATCAGGGCCGAACTGTTTCCAGGCCGAAAGGCCAAGGGAAAGTTCCAGCAGGGCGGCGATGGCGGTTATTCCCCCCTTCCTCACTCCCTGCCCCCCTTGCGGGGGAAGGGGCGGGGATGGGGGGGAATAAAACGGCAGCTCCACCACGTCCGCGCCAGCAAACCGCCGGAACGGGTTCGGCTGCTGATCCCAATCCAGGTACTGCGGCCCCTTGGCGTAGGCTTGCAGGCTGTGTTTGGTGCGTTCGTGGTAGTCGCGTACCGTTATGTCCATAAGTTTAAAGCGTCAGCTGTATCAGGTCATTGGTGGGCGCTTTGGCCGTTTCCTCTGTTGTAGCCGGAATTTTCAACGCAGGCAATTTACCTTGCTCCACCAATTTGGCCAGCATGGCGTTCAGCTCACCGCTGTTGTACAGCTCTTCCACGATGTCGCTGCCACCGACCAGTTCGCCGCCGATGTACACCTGCGGGAACGTCGGGAACTGGGAAAAGCGTGGCAAGTATTCGTAAATGAAGGGCGCTTTCAGCACATTGACGTAGGCAAACTCAGCACCGGCTTTTTTCAGGTAGCCGACAGCCTTGCCGGAAAAACCGCACTCAGGCGCTTCAGGTGTGCCTTTCATGTAAATGATCACAGGGTTTTCATCCACCTGTTTCTGGATGGTTTCCAGGGTTTTGGAACTCATGACTGACCCTCCTATACCGCGCCCCAGGCTTCACGTTTGGAACCGGTGCCGGAAGCCAGTGCAGCTTCCAGGGAAACGGTTGTGTACTTGGGTTTGAAGTCTTTCAGCGCTTCGTAAGCAGTCACCACTTTGTCTTCCGTGGACTGCCCTTTGAGGTCGGATTTTTCCAGGTAGCACAGATCCAGCAACTCGTTCCACACCATGCCGGAATGGATCGGGATCAGGGTGTAAGGGCGGCCATCCACATCCGCCACCATGCCGTCCTTGATATTGTCGACGTAGAACACTGGCTTGCAATCGTCCGCCAAATCCGGCGTGAAACGGGCCACGAATTCGCCCAGTTCGACCACATCGGCGAAGTTGCCGACCACCATCAGCAGTTTGTCTTCGGTCGCCAGCATGACCGCTTCCTTGATCATGGCGATGGGCGGGTTGCGTTTGCCTGCCGCTTCATTCATTTCGCCTTCTTTCACAACCATGTCGCCACGGAAAGCGTAAGCGCCGCTTGAGGTTTTGGCGTTGACGGTGGTGAGCCAGATCAGGTCTTGGGCTTTGTAGGTATCCAGCAGCATGGGGGCAATCTCCTGTTGTATGACAAATGCCAGGGTTGGAGCAGGAAATGTGCCATCCGGAAATTTCCCTTTTTCAATAATGGGTTATGGTTTTCCGGCAAGCGCTGTGAATGGCGGGTTCAAGACGTTTTGTCGTGTTTGCCACATTCAGGTGGGGAGGGGGAATGCCAGCATTGTGGTGGAAACCGGCTGACCGGCTTGAAAAGTTCGTTCGTGCAGGCTGACCCGGCCTGCTGCGTCCAGCAGGATGACGGTGGAGCAGCGGGTGCCGTAATGTTCGCCGCTGATAAAAATGGGGGAAAGCCAGCGTTCCTTGTCCAGGCCAATGCCGGTGTCCGGCAGCTCGGCGTCAGCCGCTGGAGTTTTGTCCGCCAGCAGGGCGAACAGGTCTTCCACCAGCAGTTCCGCCGGGTCATGCACCAGTCGGGTGAAGTGCTGTTTGCCACGTTGCACTTTCGGCCAAGGCGTATCCAGAAAGGCGTTGCTGAGGGCGTGGACGCCGGGTTGCAGGCGTGTGGCGGCTTGCCCATTGCGGTTGGAAAAGTAGTACAACTGGTCAGGCAGCTTGCCGGTAATCAAATTGAAACCGGCGTAACGCTGTTGTCCGTCCGCCAGTGTTTGCAGGCTGGTTTCCACCTCTGTCGTCGCCGTCACCATGTCGCGCACCAGCAGGCCACGGGAACGTTCCGCCGTTTGCGGCGAGCCGGAACGGTGGTTGGTGACCAGCGCCAGCCGCGCATCCTGCTGGTTCAACACCAGCCAGGAACCGGCGGATTCGACATCGCGCCCGCCGACCACGCCGGGGAAATCCTCCCAGGCGTGCAGCGGCAACGCTGCCCGGTGAAAAAACTCATCGCGGTTGGCGGCCAGGATGAAGGGGTAATCCGGGCGTTGCTGGAGGGCGAGCAGGGCAAAACACATGGCGGCGTACCTAACAGTGGGATCAACTGCCCAGCATACCCTTGTCGACGATGAAACCGATAATGTCCTGCAAGCCGGTTTTTTCCTTGAGGTTGCTGAACACAAACGGTTTGTCGCCGCGCATCCGTTTGGTGTCGCTTGCCATCACCTCCAGCGACGCGCCCACATACGGTGCCAGATCGATCTTGTTGATCACCAGCAGGTCGGAACGGGTGATGCCGGGGCCGCCCTTGCGTGGGATTTTTTCGCCTTCCGCCACATCGATCACATAAATGGTCAGGTCGGCCAATTCCGGGCTGAAGGTGGCGGACAGGTTGTCGCCGCCGCTTTCGATGAAGACCGCATCCAGGGTGGGGAACTTTGCCTGCAAATCTTCCACTGCCGCCAGATTCATGGAGGCGTCTTCGCGGATGGCGGTATGCGGGCAGCCGCCGGTTTCCACGCCGACAATGCGCTCTGGCGGCAGGGCTTCGCTGCGGGTCAGGAACTGGGCGTCTTCCTGGGTGTAAATGTCATTGGTGACCACGGCGATGTCGTAGTCGTTGCGCATCGCCTTGCACAGCGCATCCAGCAGGGCGGTTTTGCCGGAGCCGACCGGGCCGCCGACGCCAATTCTCAAGGGGGTGGACATGATTTTCTCCTTTGTCAAATGTTCCCCCCTTCCCCAGCCCTTCCCCCACTAGGGGGGAAGGAGCCAAACGACAATATGAACCAAAGCGTCTTTACTGGTTTTCTTACTCCCTTCCCCCCTTGCGGGGGAAGGGTTGGGGATGGGGGGTAAAACTACGATCTAAACAAGCGCGTGTATTGGGTTTCGTGGCGGCTGCTGGCGATCGCCAACGCAGGGGAAGAGGCACCGATGTCCTCATCACCAACCGCCAGCCCGGCTTGCACCACGGCGGGCAGCAACGGCGTCATGCTGTGCAGGATTTTCTGCCCCTGTGTCTGGCCGAGCGGGATGATTTTCACTGCTGCCAGCACCAGGTTTTCCAGCCAGCTCCACACATAGCCGTAAGCCGCCTGTTGCAGTGGAATCCGCCAGTGCACTGCGGCGAAGGCGAAAGCGGCGGCTTGGTTCTGCGCCAGTTGCGGTTTCCACGTTGCCGCCTGCGGGATCTCCAGCGCGATCAGCAGGTCGGTCAGCGCCCGCCCCCGGTTTTTTTCTTCCTGCAACAGCTCGCCGGTTTCGCGGCTGGCGTTGAGGTAGCTGATCCAGTATTGCAGCAGGTCACGATCTTGCTGCTCCACTGCGGCATACAGGCGTTGCAGGATGGGCAAATCCAGATGGGCCATGCCGGTGTGCAGCAGGTTTTCCAGCCAGTTTTCCAAATCGTCCGCCGTTTTGATCCAGCCGCACTCCACCGCCCATTCGATCCCCTGCGAATAGGTGAAGGAACCGATGGGCAAGGTTGGGCTGACCAGATGCAGCAGCCGCAGCAAAGCAAGATCAGTAGTCATGGGAATGGCCGTGTCCGTGAGCGTGCGAGTGTTCGTGGCTGTGCGAATGCCCGCCCGCATAAGCCCCTGTTTCCGGCTCGAACGGCGCTTGTTCCACCACCACATGCAAGCCCATGCCGTGCAGCATTTCGTCCAGCACATGGTCGTGCTGGTAGCGGATCAGGCCCGGCGCAATCTGCAAGGGCACATGGCGGTTGCCCAGGTGGTAGCAGGCGCGCGCCAGCAACAGCGGGTCGTCGCAATGCAGGGTGGAAACGGTTTCGGCGGCGGCTTGCACCCGGATCAGTTCGCCGCTTGCGCCTTGCAAGACATCACCGTGTTGCAGGTTGGAACCGCGTGGCAGGAACAAGCCTGCATCGCTGCCATCGTCGAGGGTGACGCGCTGGCGGCTGATGATGCGGCGCTCATGTGGCAGGGTCAGCGACAGGTACGGCTGGCGGGGCAGCACGCTGCTTTTGTCGAGGATACGTTCGATTTTGAGCATTATTCAACCTAATAGAAGAAACCATCGTTGTACACGTAGCGAGGCAGTTTTCATGCCAACACATACCGCCCTGCTGCTTAACAGTGCCAAGGCTGGGAGTTTGGCACTGTATTCTTCCTGAAAGCGTGGTAAGGCTGGCATTATTTATTCCCTTTTTGTGCCTTGAAGTCTTCCAATATCACAATTTTATCCGTATATGGCGGCAGCTTCACATCATCCGGTATGTCATTCCATGCGCTAAAACGGCTGCGGTGCAGGTCAGCAAAATGTTGCTTGATGCCCGCAGCCTGTTCTGGTGTGAAACCGCAAAATTGCTGTAGCCAAAACAACAGCATTTGCTCATCTGGCTGGGTATAGTCCCTGCTTTGCTTGGTTTTACGCAATAGACGGTTGATGTAACTGCTGAAATGCAGCATTTCGCCTTCGTTATCCGGCACGTATCCGCTGGCATCCACGGTTTCGGTGAACTGTGAAACCACATCGTTGATATGAGTTTGTACGCTGCGGTCGGAACGCTGGCACAAGAAAATATCGGCAGTTTGTGCCATGAATTCGTCAATGAAGATGGCGAACTGCTCCTCCTTCAAGATGCCAGATTGCAACGCAAACCCGAATAGCTGATCCAGCAGACGGGGTTTGAAGCGGTCAATGAACGCATCAGGGTTGCCTTTGGGCATGGCGGTGAGGATGACGCTGAAACGGGTGTTGATTTCCATCGCTATCAGGCAATGTTTGCGCTTGACCGTGATGGCGTGCAGTACCCACTGGAAAGCCAGCGTCGGCTTGCCTTCGTCATTTTGCAGGTATTGGCCATCTGCGGCGATGTCTTTGTTAGGCGGTGCGTGTACAAACGATTGCTTCACACCTTTGCGGGTGACGGTGAAAAACTCGGTGGCGGCTTTGGTGCAGTTAAAAATTAGCATGGTTGGCTCACTGAAGAAGAGGTGGCTTGCTGAATTCGTGATCGCTTCATGAGCTTGCCTGCGTATAACGCTCATACAACCCTTCCAACCCAGCAATATCTGAATCCTGTGATGCCAGTTCCAAATCATGGCACTTGGCACTGGCAAGGTGGAACACATCAAACTTGCGCTTTTCAATATTGCGTTGCTGGCCTGTATTCTCTGCACGGTCAAAGCGGAATAAGTTGGCTGCCAATTCGGAGACATGGCGGTTGACATCCAACTCGGCCAAGCCATCCAGTGATTGTTTTAACTGGGCAAAACGTACCTGATCTTGCCAGCCAATGCCGCGCAGCACTTCGTAGCGAATCAGTGGGGTGATAATCAGTGTCACCTCCGCATTGCTCAATAAGGCTGCCAAGGTCTGCTTGGCTTTGGTACGGTCGGCTTCAGATGTTGTGCTACTGTCATCCAAGGCGGCGATCAATAAGTTTGCGTCCAATAAAACCTTGCGCATGGTCACTACACCCCTTGCCTATTGATCAGATCCAACAACTGCTGTTTCGCTTGTTGTTGATCAACGGGAACGAGACTGTCCAGTTTCAGGCGATTCAGGTCAATATCAAAGGCTTCTTGCAACACATCAATCAACGAGGTGGTATTGGGCGAAGTAATCGCTTGAGTGCGCACCACGCCATCGGAATCACGTTGCAGGCGGTAGGCTTCTCCCGCCTTGAGTTGTGACAGCACGATGGAAGAATGGGTGGTGATATAAAACGTGGTATTCGGGAATAACTGTTTGAGCAAGGGGATGATCTTTGCTTGCCAAGACAGATGCAGGTGGCTTTCGATTTCGTCAATCAGCACGATGCCCTTCACCTGTTGCAAGCGGGTTTCATTGGTGAAATAGCCGTAACCGGAAACAATCGCCTGTAGCATTTTCAGGATGGAAGCAAAGCCGGTGCTCAAATGGGAAAGCTCACGCGGCTGACCATCAATTTTCAGATTGACCCGGCCATCACCGCTGATTTGCATGTATTTGGGGTCGATACGGCTGTCGATCTTGTTTAGCAACTCCAGCACCACCCGGATTTCGATGTCGCGGTTATCTTCCTGCTTTTGGTAAGGGTTAGCGGATTGGGCTAGGGTGACAAACCATTCTTCAATGCCCGTATCCATATTCAGGCTGGTGAAACTGTTGTTCATGCCCTGGATCAAACGGCTGAAATAGGCATTACGGCGTTGTTCCAATGTGCCAATGGCTTTGGCTGGTTTGTTGTCGTGTTGGATAAATCCTCGGTTTTGCGAAGCGAGAAACACAACGGGTAAGCTGTGGAGCATGTGCTTTGCCAAAACATTCAGGCTATTTGGAACGATGTTCTGTGAAGGAACATTAAAGCTACTCTTTCCTGTTCCTAGTGCCCTAAAAACCCAACTATCTACTCTAATTGCTATGTTATTTGTCGGTTGACTGACTAGTTGGTGGCTATAAAACAAAATCTGAAACAACGCTTCGAGTGTCTTGGTTTTGCCTACACCATTAGCACCTATCAGCGTATAAACCCGCTGGTTATCCTGTAGGTTCAACTCGACGCTGCCTACGCCTTTGAGTCCTTCGATTTTAATGGGGAATGTCAACATACGTTTTTCCTCAATCTGAAGAAGACCCCCTCCCTCCCCCCTCCTTGCCAGGGGGAGGAGTGAAGAGGGGGCACAACCACGCCTATGCGCCCTGTATCCGGTTTCAGTGTTTCGATCATGTGCAGGATGAAGGCATAGTCACCCTTGGTTTTGGGCGGAATGCAGCGCCGGAAACGGCTGAGCTGGTTGCTAGTTGTACAGGCTTGCATCGCTTTTCCGATGACTTTGTGAAAATTTCGCCAGTCACGGTATTCGAGGAGTGGGGCTAAATCCCGTGCCGACCAGTACTCGAAGCCATCGGTTGTGAGCTGCCTCAATTGTTCAAAAGATTGGTGCTGTTCGTTCATGCTGCTACCTCACTTGTTGTTGAGCAGGTCATTGGCAATGGTATTCATCAGGTGTTCACCGCTACGCCGTAGTTGTGCAAGCGCTTGTTGTTCCCGTGCAAGCGTGTTGGCAAGTTGGATAATGGCGTATTGTTTGCCTGGCGACGGCACAACGATAGGGACATTTTCCAGCACACTGCGGCGGATGCTTTTGGTCACACTGCCTTCGGCTTCACGCTGAAAGTATTGCTGACTAGGGTATTGGTTTAGCCACCACACCAAGAATGCGGGTAACTCAATGCTGATGTAATAACAATAGCAAGCCCGCAGAGGTGTGGCAGTACGTTTTTTTGCGTAAATACCAATGATGTAGTGAGTAGATGATAGGCAATGATTCTGCCTACCACCCAAGGAGGAAAGAATCAGAATAAGAAATAGCGTTGCGCCAGAGGCAGTTCCGCCGCCGGTTCACACACCAGCAGTTCGCCATCGGCGCGCACTTCATAGGTTTGCGAATCGACTTCAATCACCGGCTGGTAGTCATTCAGCACCATATTGGCCTTGGTGATGGTGCGGCAGTTTTTCACCACGCCAATCAGGCTGTGCAGGCCCAGTTGCTGGTGGATGCCCGCCGCATGCGCCGCGCCCGACAGGAAAGTCATGGTGGTGGCGTGCTTGGCTTTGCCCAGCGCACCGAACATCGGGCGGTAATGCACCGGCTGCGGGGTGGGGATACTGGCGTTCGGGTCGCCCATCGGTGCGGCGATAATCAGCCCGCCCTTGATGATCAGGCTGGGCTTTGCGCCGAAAAAGGCCGGTTTCCATAGCACCAGGTCAGCTAGCTTGCCGACTTCCACCGAACCGATTTCGTGCGCCACGCCGTGGGTGATGGCCGGGTTGATGGTGTATTTGGAGACGTAACGTTTGGCGCGGAAGTTGTCGCTG
The DNA here is from genome assembly GCF_035668035.1 of Candidatus Thiothrix phosphatis. NCBI lineage: Bacteria > Pseudomonadati > Pseudomonadota > Gammaproteobacteria > Thiotrichales > Thiotrichaceae > Thiothrix > Candidatus Thiothrix phosphatis. Next base: position 45,010 of record NZ_JAYMYJ010000152.1, read on the forward strand.
CGGTCGGAATCTTCCTTCAGGCTGCCGCGTTGCACCTTCATTTTGTGCGCGGTCTGCCAAGTGCGGGTGATGACTTCGCCCACCCGCCCCATGGCTTGTGAGTCAGAAGAAATCATCGAGAATGCCCCCAGATCGTGCAGGATGTCTTCCGCTGCAATGGTTTCGCGGCGGATACGGCTTTCGGCAAAGGCGACGTCTTCGGCAATGGCGGGTGACAGGTGGTGGCAGACCATCAGCATGTCAAGGTGTTCGTCCACCGTATTGACGGTGTAAGGCCGGGTCGGGTTGGTGGAAGAAGGCAGGATATTCGCCTGCCCCGCCGCCTTGATAATGTCGGGTGCGTGGCCGCCGCCTGCGCCTTCCGTGTGGTAGGTGTGGATGGTGCGGCCTTTCATCGCCGCCAGCGTGTCTTCCACAAAGCCAGATTCATTCAGCGTGTCGGTGTGGATCGCCACCTGCACATCGGTTTCTTCCGCCACGCTCAGGCAAGTGTCGATGGCTGCGGGTGTCGTGCCCCAGTCTTCGTGCAGCTTCAGGCCAATGGCGCCCGCCGCAATCTGTTCGCGCAAGCCGCCCGGTTGGCTGGCGTTGCCCTTGCCGAGAAAACCGAGGTTCATGGGCAGCGCGTCGGCAGCTTCCAGCATGCGGTGGATATTCCACGGCCCTGGGGTGCAGGTGGTGGCATTGGTGCCGGTGGCAGGCCCGGTGCCGCCGCCGATCATGGTGGTCACCCCGGACATGAGCGCGTCGTCGATTTGCTGCGGGCAGATGAAATGGATGTGCGAATCGATGCCGCCTGCGGTGATGATCTGGCCTTCACCCGCAATCGCTTCGGTGCCAGGGCCGACCACGATGTTCACGCCTGCCTGGGTATCGGGGTTGCCTGCCTTGCCGATGCCGCTGATACGCCCGTTCTTGATGCCGATGTCGGCTTTCACAATGCCCCAGTGATCGAGGATCAGGACGTTGGTGATCACCACATCCACCACCTCGGCGCTTTCCCGCTGGCATTGGCCCATGCCGTCACGGATCACTTTGCCGCCGCCAAATTTGACTTCATCGCCGTAAACAGTGTGGTCTTTTTCCACTTCGATGATCAGTTCAGTGTCGCCCAGGCGCACGCGGTCGCCGGTGGTGGGGCCGTACATTTCGGCATATGCCTGCCTGCTGATTGTCGCCATGCCGTCGCTCCTTACAGTTTGCCCATGATTTTGCCCTGGAAACCGTAGACTTCACGGTTGCCAGCATACGCCACCAGCTCGACTTCGCGGGTCTGGCCGGGTTCGAAACGCACCGCCGTGCCTGCCGGGATGTTGAGGCGGAAACCCCGGGCTTTATCGCGTTCGAAAGTCAGGGCGTTATTGGTTTCAAAAAAGTGGTAATGCGAACCGACTTGGATCGGGCGGTCGCCGGTATTGGCGACGCTGAGGGTGACGGTTTCACGGCCTGCGTTGAGTTCGATTTCACCGTCGGCGGGAAAGATTTCTCCGGGGATCATGGCGGCGTCTCCTTAAACAATCGGTTCATGCACGGTCACCAGCTTGGTGCCGTCGGGAAAGGTGGCTTCCACCTGCACGTCATGGATCATTTCAGGAATGCCCTCCATCACGTCCTCACGGGTCAGCAGGGTGCGGCCATAATCCATCAGTTCGGCCACGCTTCTGCCATCGCGTGCGCCTTCCAGGATGGCGCAGCTGATCAGCGCCACCGATTCGGGGTAATTGAGTTTCAAACCGCGCGCCTTGCGCCGTTCCGCCAGCAGTCCGGCGGTGAACAGCAAGAGCTTGTCTTTTTCGCGGGGGGTCAGTTCCATGAAGATCCTCCTAGGTATTCCAGATGCGGGGGGTGACGGCGGCGCGGCCTGTCACCAGCGGGCGGATATGGTGCCAGATATGGCGGAACAGGTGGTGGGCTTCAGCCGTGCTCGCGCCCAGGTAGCGCACGACCAGCACGTCATGCAATAGGGTGACGCCCGCTTGCCCGTGTGCCAGGGGTGTTGCGCATAGCGGCTGCACGCCCGCCAGCGTGTCCCGTCCGGCAGGGGTGGCCAGCAAGGTGGCGATGACTGGCTGTTGGCGCAATCCGGCGGCACCGTGCAAATCCTGGCCGCCGCCAATGGACAGCCGGTCAATGAATTGCGGCTGCCGTTCCCGGTATAGGCGGGTGCTGGACAACAGGTTGCCGTGCGCAAACGGCTCATGGATCACCGGCCTTCCCAGGCAATGGATTTCCCAGCCAATGTAGCGCGCCGCCGCATCCAGATGGATGTTGGTGGACAAAACACTGTTGCCGCCGGGAAAGAATATGTTTTCCTGCGGCAGCCATTCCAGCACGCCGCCGGTCACGCGGAAATGTTGTTGCTGGCTGGCCTGCTGGCCGTTGGAGCGGTAGAACTTGGTGGCTCCCGGCGTGGTCAGCAGGGCGCTGGCCGCAGGTGCAACTGTGGCGTTAAGCGTCAGTTGGTCGCCGCCCACCACGCCGCCGGGCGGGTGCAGCACATAGGCATGGCACACCGGGCCTTCCGGGTAAAAAGGACGCTGCACCGCCAACGGCCCGCGCTGGCTGCGCTTGCCCAAGACGGTCTTGTCTGCGCGGGCTTCAAATCCGAGCGTCAGTTCGGCCTGCCAGCCGGATGCCTGTTGCGGCGGAACGGGCGCTGTCACCAGTCCGCCAATCAGCGTTTATGCAACGGCAGGGTTTTGGCCTGAAGATGGCGGCGCGCCAACCAGCGCCCCAAGAAAAACACACCCGCGCCCAATGGCAGGGCCATCAGCAGATGCATGCCCATGTGCGCCCATTCCGAAGCGGTTTCCGGGTGGGGAAAGGGGCTGTTGTGGGCGAAAGCACTGCCGCAGAACAACGCCAGTAGGGTGAATAACGGCCATTTCAGCGATTTCAGCATGTTTCTGAGCTCCTTGTTGATCCATTCAAAATCAGCGCCAGTTCTCAAGGCATATTTCATGCCAGCAACTTGAACACTACTTGCGGGTTTGCATGCCTGTTATGGGCATTACGGTTGTGCACGCTGGCGTTTGTTGCACCATAAATAGGCGGGTCATGGCGGCCCTTACATTTTACTGGCCAGTTTTCGCGCCGCTTGCCGGTGTGCGGACATCAGTTCCTGGATGTCTGTGTCCACCAGCCGCCCGTCCGTAACTTTCCATTGCCCGGCTATCATGACACGGTCAGCCTGCTGCGCGCCAGCCAGCAGCAACGCCGCCAGTGGGTCGTGGCTGCCGGAAAAACGCAGTTCGTCCAGCTTGAACAGTGCCAAATCCGCCTGCTTGCCCAGTGCAATTTCGCCAATATCGCTGCGCCCGAGCACCCGCGCCGAACCCGCCGTCGCCCAGCGGTAGGCATCGAAGTGGGAAACCCGCCCCGCGCCGTAGCGCAGCCGTTGCAGGTACATGGCCTGGCGCACTTCGCTGATCAGGTTGGAATGGTCGTTGGAGGCGGAGCCGTCCACCCCCAGCCCGACCGGGCTGCCCGCCGCTTCCAGCTCCAGTGTGCGGCAGATGCCGGAAGCCAGCATCATATTGGAGTTGGGGCAATGGCAAACGCCCACGCCCGCCGCCCCCAGCCGCTGGATTTCCCCGTCATCGAAGTGGATGCCATGCGCCAGCCAAGTGCGTTCATGCAGCCAGCCGACGCTTTCCAGGTAATCCACGGTGCGCATGCCGAAATTTTTCAGGCAGAACGCTTCTTCATCCAGGGTTTCGGCCAGATGCGTATGCAGGCGGACTTGATGTTGCGCCGCCAGTTCCGCGCTGGCTTGCATCAGTTCGGTCGTGACTGAAAACGGCGAACAGGGCGCCAGCGCAATCTGCAACCGGGAGCCTTCGCCAGGGTCGTGATAGGCGCGGATCACCCGCTCGCTGTCTTCCAGGATGACGCTTTCCTGCTGCACGGTATGCTGCGGGGGCAGGCCGCCCTGTTCCTGGCCCAGGCTCATGGAGCCGCGCGTCAGCGTGACCCGCATGCCAACCGCTTGCGCCGCTTCCGCCTGGATGTCGATGGCGTTTTCCATCCCGGTGGGGAACAGGTAGTGGTGGTCTGCCGCCGTGGTGCAGCCGGACAGCAGCAGTTCGTTCAACGCCAGCCGGGTGGCGATGGCCAGCATTTCCGGCTCCAGCCCGGCCCATACTGGATACAGCGCGGTCAGCCAGCCGAACAGCTCCTTGTCCAGCGCGCCCGGATACGCCCGGGTCAAGGTCTGGTAGAAGTGGTGATGGGTGTTGATCAGCCCCGGCAGCACAACATGCTCATGGGCATCGGTGGCTTGCGTGGCCGGTATGGAAGGCTGCTGGCCGGTTGGCACCAATTCGACGATTTTGCCGCCTGCCACCACGACGCCGCCGCCCGCTTGCTGCCCATCAGCCGTCAGGATCGCCAGTGGGTTCTTGATCCAGATTGTTTGAAGATCATGCATTTAACGATTTCCTTTCTAGATGGCAGGCATTTTGCATTGGAAAAACCTGTCCGAGTAGACAACTTTTTTTTCGCCCCTGTCAATCCCCGTGTCAGGTGCCATAAAGCAGAGATCGTAGCCGTACATGTCTAGACTAAGAAAATATAAACCATGCGTGCGCCATGCGCCCTTATTCCTGAAGCGCCAGGCGATGGTTTCATGGCGGCTGTAGCCCGGAGATTCCCCAATGTGCAGACATTTTTTATCCATAACCCCTTACTTACCAAGGAGCTTCCTATGAATATGGCGACTGATCCTGTCAATGAACGGTTACCAGCGACCCAGCTGGCGACCTTGGGGCTGCAACATGTGCTGATCATGTATGCGGGCGCGGTGGCAGTGCCCTTGATTATCGGCCGGGCCTTGCAGTTGACGCCGGAACAAATTTCCATGCTGATTTCAGCGGACTTGTTCGTATGCGGCATTGCGACCATCATCCAGTCATTTGGCCTGACCCAATGGTTTGGCGTGCAGTTGCCGGTCATGATGGGCGTCACGTTTGCTGCCGTCGCCCCGATTGTCTCCATGGCCAAGACTACGCCAGGCATAGAAGGTGCCCAGATGATTTTCGGCTCCATTATTGGTGCGGGGATTGTCTCGATCCTGATTGCCCCGGTGGTCAGCCGCATGTTGCGCTTTTTCCCGCCCGTGGTCACCGGCACCATCATCACCGTCATCGGCATCACCCTGATGCGGATCGGCATCAACTGGATTTTCGGCAACCCGGTGGGGCCGACCGCGCCGACCATCATCAACCCTGAGTACCAGCAATGGTTGGACGCTGCCAAGACGGCGGCGACCATGGGCAGCACAGTCCCCCCCTTGCCGGAAGGCCTGGCGCTGGCTCCATCTGTGCCTAACCCCAAATACGCTTCCCTGATCAACCTTGGCATTGCTTCGGCTGTGCTGGCTTCCATCCTGCTGATCGCCAAATTTGCCAAAGGCTTCTTGGCCAATATTTCGGTGTTGCTGGGCATCATTATCGGTGCCGTGATCACCGCCTCCATGGGCATGATGACGTTTGAAAAAGTGGCGGCGGCCCATTGGTTTGGTTTGGTGTTGCCTTTCCAGTTCGGTTTGCCCAAGTTTGACCCGATCCTGATCCTGACCATGACCCTGGTGATGATTGTGGTGATGATCGAATCCACCGGGATGTTCCTCGCATTGGGCGAAATGACCGGCAGCAAGGTTGACCAGAAACGGCTGGCGCGCGGCCTGCGCACGGATGGCCTGGGCACCTTGATCGGCGGCATCTTCAATACTTTCCCCTACACCAGTTTCTCGCAAAACGTGGGCTTGGTGGCTGTGACCGGCGTCATGAGCCGCTTTGTGTGCGTGGCGGGCGGCCTGATCATGGTGTTCCTTGGCCTGTTGCCGAAAATGGCGGCGTTGATTGAATCCTTACCGACCGTCGTGTTGGGCGGTGCCGGGCTGGTCATGTTCGGCATGGTGGCGGCGACGGGCATCCGCATCCTTGGTGGCGTGGATTTCAAGCACAACCGCAATAACGGCATGATCGTGGCCATTTCTGTCGGCGTGGGCATGATCCCGCTGGTCGCCCCCAACTTCAAGCAATGGATGCCGCACAGCATCCACTCCCTGATTGAATCCGGCATTTTGCTGGCGTCATTCAGTGCGGTGTTGCTGAACCTGTATTTCAACGGTGCCCGCCATGATGAAGAAGCGGCGATCAAGGCCAGTGTTGAAGCAGGCGGCCAACATTAAGCCATCCAACGGCTGAAATACGCTTGGGTTAGCCCATAAAAAACGCCCGCCATTCATGTGGCGGGCGTTTTTATTTGGTTTGGTGTGGGCCAGATTTTCAGGCGCGCCTGCTTCAGCTGCGTTGGATGAAAATTTCCTCGCTGAAAGGGTGTTCGTCGCAATTGTCCCCGTAGCCGCCGCTGCGGTCGATGCAGAGGAAATCCCGCACCTCATCCAGGCTGAACTGGTAGTGGTGCCAGACACCCGGATGGTAATTGACGCCTTGCTCCGGCCCGACTTCAAACAACCGCAACTGGTCTGGTTCCGGCTTTTCACCCGGCGGGGCGACCAGCACCAGGAACGGCTTGCGTTGCAGGGAAATGAACGCCTGGCTGCTGTGCGGATGGCGTTCCATCACTTCCACCCGCAACGGGAAATTGGCGGGTTGCGAACGGAAAATGCTGACGGTGGGCTTGCCGCCGTTGGCGAGCACGTCCAGTTGCGCCAGATCGTGGAAGCGTTCGGTGCGCCCGTAGTTGATGGTGTAATGCGTTTTTTCATCACCCGCTTCGATCACGTCGCCGAATGGCGCAAACGCCGCCGCCGTCAGCGGCTCAGGAATCAGCATCATCTCAAATCATCCGAATCTTGCCGAAGGCCCGCAGGCGGCTGAGGCCGCCATCGGGGTAAATGTTGACGCGCAGGTGCGAGACTGGGCCGATATTCCGCAATTGCTCGACAAAGGTGAATTCCGTGTCGGGCGCCATCCGCTGCGGTGGCAAAATTTCCTCCCAATACAGGCTCTGGGTGGCGATGCTGTCTTCATTGCCACCGCGATATAGGGTGGCGCACACCGAGCATTCATACGGGTAGTTCCCCTTGAAATGCGCGGTGTCGATGACCAGCCGGGAAATTTCCCCCACATAGGCCAGCCGCAGGATGATCCAGTCAAAGCCGGGTTCGCGGCGGCGGCGGGTTTCCCAGCCATCGCCCATATTCACGCCCTTGCCGGGTGCAATCAGGTTGCTGATATGGCCAAAATGCATGTCACTGGCGCATAGGGCTTTGCCGCCGTTGCGCATCGCCGCCAGATCGAATTCCTCATCAGGCTGGATATTGCCCAGCTCGCGCCGAACTTGGCCGTACACCCGCAACCGCGCGATGCCACCATCCGGGTAAATGTTCAGGCGCAGGTAATTCCACACCTCGCGGGAACCGATTTCAAACACATTGTGCGTGTCACCCTGGAGCGCGCGCGCATGCAGCAGCGGAAACCAGCGGGTGTTCTCATCCGGCGGGGTCTTGCTGTAACAGGCTTCAATGCTGGCCGATGGGGCAAAATTGCCGGTGAAGTGCGAGGTGTCCAGGTCAAAACCGTAAATGACCCCAGGGCAGATTTTCAGGATGGCGTAGTCGTAACCGTCACCGCGTTTGCGGCGGGTTTCCCAGCCATCCATCCACTTGCCGTTGTCGTCGTATTTGCCGGGGATGAACACCGGCTCTTCGGGCTGGATCAGGCGCTCCAGCGGCGCAAAGAATTCGTCGGTGGCGAACACTGCCTCCGCCCCCAGCCGGGGCTGGGCCAGATCAATCCAGTAGCTCTGCAAAGTCTGCAATATTTCAGTCATGGATGGCATGGGTGGATCACTCAATAAGGTCGGCAATACGGAAAGCGGCGATGCGGTTGACCTGTTCCAGCGCCATGGTGAATTCCGCCTCTGGCGTATGGTCAATGCGCTGTTCAAAACCGCCTAGGATTTGGTGTTTGCTGGCGTTTTTCACTGCCATGATGAACGGGAAGCCGAAACGGGCCTGATACCCTTCATTCAATGCGGTGAAACGGGCAAACTCGTCCGGCGTCAGGGTGCCAAGCCCGGCGCCTGCCTGTTCGCGGGTGGATTCCGCCGTCAATTCGCCGCGCAGGGCGGCCTTGCCCGCCAAATCGGGGTGCGCCCGCAACAAGGCAAGCTGCTCCTGGTGGCTGGCTGCCGCCAGCGTGGCGCGCATGGCTTGCAAGAGCGCCTCCACATCGGCAAACGGCGCTTGTGCGGAACAGCGTTCGGCCATCCAAGGGGAATGCTCGTAAACGCCGCCGAGCAGCGCCACAAACGCTGCCTGGTTGAGTTGGTTCAATGTTGCAATCGATGTTTTCATATCAGCTTACCGGGTGTTCCTTGATCCAGTGGCGGGCAATGTCAATGCGGCGGCAGAACCACACATCCTGCTGTTGCTGGGCGTATTCGACAAAGCGTTGCAGGGCGCGGAAACGGCCAGGGCGGCCAATCAGGCGGCAATGCATCCCGATTGACAGCATTTTCGGCGCTTCCTCACCTTCGGCGTACAGCACATCAAAGGCATCTTTCAGGTACTGGAAAAACTGCTCGCCGCTATTGAAGCCCTGCGGCGTGGCGAACCGCATGTCGTTGCTGTCCAGCGTGTACGGCACCACCAGATGGTGCTTGCCGCTGACCTTGACCCAGAAGGGCAAATCATCGCTGTAATCATCCGAGTCATACAAAAAACCATCATGTTCCAGCAACAATTCGCGGGTATGCGGGCTGTTGCGCCCGGTGTACCAGCCTTTGGGCTTTTCGCCAGTCATGTGCTCAATGCTGTCGATGGCGCGCTGCATGTGTTCGCGCTCCTGTTCGCGGCTCATCCACTGGTGGTCGATCCAGCGCCAGCCGTGGCTGCAAATTTCATGGCCATTTTCCAGCATGGCCTCGACCGCCTGCGGGTTGCGCTCCAGCGCCATCGCCACGCCAAACACGGTCAGCGGAATCTCGCGTTGCCGGAAATAGTGCAGGATGCGCCAGAACCCGGCGCGGCTGCCGTATTCGTAAATCGATTCCATGCTGGGATGGCGCACGCCCTCGTAAGGCCGCGCCGCCACGATTTCGGACAGGAAGGCTTCCGAGGCGGCGTCGCCGTGCAGGATGCAGTTTTCAGCGCCTTCCTCGTAATTCAGCACGAACTGTACGGCGATGCGGGCGCCTCCGGGCCAGTTGGCGTGTGGCGGCTGACCGGCGTAACCAATCAGGTCACGCGGGTAGCTTGAGTGTTCAAACATGTTTAATTCTCTTTATTGGTTTTACTGAAAATGGCGGAAAGATCCGGCGGAGCCGTTTTCTCCCGCACATCAATCTTGGCTTCAATGTGGTCAATATGCGCCGCCATCAGCTTGACGGCGAGCGCTTCATCGCCAGCCCCAATTGCCTCCAGAATAGCCCCATGTTCGGTAGGCGGGCAAGAATGCCGGTCAGCGGCCTCATATTGGGCGATGATCAAGGAGCAGCGCGACACCAGCGAACGCAGGAACCCGGCCAGGAATTCATTGCCGCAATACTCCGCCAGGTACAGGTGCAGCTCCCCCGACAGGCGCAGGGCGCGGCCATGATCCTGCTGGCCGCGCGCCTCCTGTTCTTCCCACACCAGCGCGTGCAGGTGTTCCAGTTGCACGGCGCTGATGTGGCGGCAGGCGTTGCGCACCACCTCCAACTCCACCGCCTTGCGGGCGGCGAACACCTGCCGGGCCTGCTCCGCCGTGGTGCGGGCGATGATCGCACCCTGATGGCGCTGGATTTCCACCACCCCTTCAAAGGCCAGCCGCTGCAACACCGTGCGCACAATCGTGCGGCTGACGCCGAACAACTGGCCGAGTTTGTCTTCCGACAAACGGGTGCCGGGAATCAGGCGTTGCTCCAAAATGGCGTCAAACACCTGTTCGTAGATGTTGGCGTCCTTGCCTTGCTGCGCCTTGCCGGTGCTCACTGCTGGGCCTGACGCGCCCATTGCACCAGCAGGTTGCGTTCGTCATCGGTCATGCCGGTGGTGTTGCCCAGCGGCATGATGCGGGACGACACCTGGATCGCAATCTGCGCCGCCTGGCTGCGGGCCAGCGTTTCGCTTTCCAGCACGACGCCCTTGGGTGGGCTGGTGAAGGCGGCGTTGGTCGGTTTGGCGGAATGGCAGCTCAGGCAGTGCGTTTGCAGCAAACCGTGCACTTGGCTGAAGCTGACTTCACCCGCTGCCCGTTGGGAAATCGCCGGATAACTGGCAAACAAGGCGGTTCCCAGGAACACGGCGAAGGCCACACCCAGCATCCAGCCCGCTTTCTCATTACCGGCTTTTTCCCGCACATTAAAGTAATGGCGCACCAGCACACCCACCGCGAACAGGGCGATCAGCACCAGCCAGTTGGCGTGGCTGCCAAAGCTGGAAGGGTAGTGGTTGCTGAACATGCAGAACAATACCGGCAGGGTCAGGTAGTTGTTGTGCAAGGAGCGTTGCCCGGCGTCATTGGCCAATTGCTTGTCCTGCTCCTGGCCTTCTTCGGTCGCCTTCACCAACTGGCGCTGGGCGGGCATGATGACGAAAAACACATTGGCGGTCATCCAGGTCGCCAACATGGCGCCCGCGTGCAGGAATGCCCCGCGCCCGCTGAACAGGTGCGTCAGCACAATGCACATGACCACGATGAAGGCCGCCGTCAGGGCCATGCTGCGCGTCTGGTTGCTGCGCCCGAAAGATGAGTTCCACAAGGAATGGTAAAACAGCCAGCTTCCGCCCAGCGTCACCAAGCTGATCAGGATCGCCTGCCAAGGTTGCAAGGGCATGACGGCGGGGTCGATCAGGTAGGCGCTTGCGCCGAAATAGTAAACAATGACCAGCATGGTGAAGCCGCTGATCCAAGTCCAGTAGGATTCCCACTTGAACCAGTGCAGCGGCTCAGGCAGCTTGCCCGGCTCGATATTGCGTTTTTCCACATTGAAAAAACCGCCTGCGTGCAAGGCCCACAATTGCCCGGAAACTTTAGGGTCTTCCGAGGTCAGCAAGTGGTTCAGCAGCCAGTTGAAGTAAAACGACGCGCCAATCCAGGCGATGGCGGTGATGATGTGTATCCAGCGAAACGCCAGACCCAGCCATTCAAGAATGATGGATTCCATCTGCAAGGGCTCCTTTGACAGGCTAGCTGCCGCGGTAAGTGGAATAGCTCCAGGGGGATACCAGTAACGGTACGTGGTAATGGGCGGTGGTGTCGGCGATGCCGAAACGCAAGGTGATCACGTCCAGGAACGGCGGCTCATCCAACGGCGTGTTGGCCTGCCGGAAATAGTCGGCGATGTGGAACTCCAGCTCCCAGACGCCTGCCTGCATCCCCACAGCGTCCAGCAAGGGGGCGTCGGTGCGTCCGTCAGCGTTGGTGGTGGCCTGTTTGACCAGGGTGCGCGCCCCTGCCGCAGGGCAGGCGTACAAGGCCAGTTTCACTGCCGCAGCCGGGCAGCCGTTGGCCGTATCCAGAATGTGTGTTGTCAATCCCGTCATCGTGTGTATTTCAACTCCCTGAAGGTTGTTTGGTCACTATACAAGCGTCTTGCAGGCAGGCGCATTGTATCCAATCTTCAGAAAAATTGTATACAATCTTTTGTGGCAACGGGCCAAGCGGGATGAAGTGTTTTCAATCCAGGGCTTTGCGCAGCCCGCAGCCTTTCAAAATGACATGCAAAAGCGTTTCGGTCGCCTGCTCGTAATCTGCCTGCTCCAGTTCATTCCCCTGCCTGCCGAGCGCGGAGCTGATCTGGCAGGAGAAATCCGCGTAATGCTGGGTGGATGACCACAACAGAAAAATCAGGTGGGCAGGATCGACCGGATCCATTTCCCCCCGTGCGATCCAGGTGGCGAACACCGCCGTCCTTTCCCGAAACCAGTCCTGGTAGCCATCCTGGAAATATTCTTGCAGGTAAGGCGCGCCGCTCATGATTTCGATGCCAAAAATGCGCGAGGCCAGCGGATATTGCCTGGTCAGGCGCATTTTGGCGCGGATGTAGGCTTCCATCTCCGCCGCCGGATCGCCAGCGGGGTCCAATTCACCCAGCAGGCCATCCCACATATCCAAGATATGTGCCAACACGGCTGCGTACAGTTTCAGCTTGGAGCGGAAATAGTAGTGGATATTGGCTTTGGGCAAGCCTGCGCGTTCGGCAATTTTCTGAATACTGGCACCTTTATAGCCATGCCGGGCGAATTCAGCTTCCGCTGCGGTAATGATCCTGCACTCATTTTCCCGGCGGATGCGTCCGGTTGCGCCGTGGTTTGGATGTGACTCAAGCTGGATAAGCATTAGGGGCCTTTTTGTTCGCAATGCACTACGCATAGTCTACTGTGCACTACGCTAGAGCACCACTTCCGGAAGGATACGGTTTCGTAACTTGCCGGAAAGCTTACGGAATCCAGCTACGTCCGAGGTCTTGCATTAATTCCTGTTCATGATTGTGGGATTGGCCTAGAATTTGCTTGATCGCAAAAGCTGTCCAATTGGTCAAGTTATTTTGAGTCCCAACGAGGTGAATGTTTATGCTATCCAGAAATTTTTCAAGTCTTGCTGTCATCATGGGCGTGCTGGCAGCTCCGGCGGCCATGGCCGAACAGAAATGGAGCGACGCCAGCGTGACCTACCTGAACGGTAACAAATATGAAGTGGGCGACGACAGCCGCCAGGTCATGACATTTGAACATGCCAGCGGCCATGACTGGGGCACCACCTTCTTCTTCATGGACTATCTGATGTCTGACAATGGGACCAAGGAACATTATTTCGAGTTGTCCCCACGCCTTAGCCTGAACTACCTGACCAAAGGGAAACTGGTGCCTGAAGGCCACTTCATCAAGGATGTTTACCTGTCAGGCACGATGGAAGGCGGCGGCAAGGCCACCAACTATTTGGGGGGCGTTGGCGTCAGCCTGGATGTGCCTAAGTTCAAGTACTTCAATGTCGACCTGTACCAAGCCAACAATGGCGGCGGCAAGGACAACGACCAGCAGGCGACCGTCACCTGGGCGCTGCCTTTCCAGATCGGCAGCGCCGAATTCCTGTATGATGGCTTTTTGGACGCATCGACCAAGGCGGATGACCACGCCGCTGAGACCAACTTCACTTCCCAGTTGAAGTGGAATATGGGCAAGCAGTTGTTCCACACCAAAAAGCCGGTCTATGTCGGCTTTGAGTACGCCCACTGGAAAAACAAGTTCGGCATCGATGGTGTGACCGAGAAAAACCCCAGCTTCCTGCTCAAGGCGCATTTCTAAGTTTTCTGTACATTGTGTTTTCATGAGTTTTTGGGGAGGAATTTCCCTCCCCCCTTCTTAGGATAATTCGCACAGGGCGTGGGAGTTACGGAATGAGTGTCAACGGAACTGCGGCCAAACAGACCATCACCTTCATGCTTGACGGGCAAAAGCATACGCCTCAGCCATTTGCCCCTGACACCACCTTGCTCAATTATTTGCGCGAACACCTTGACCGCCGGGGAACCAAGGAAGGCTGCGCCGAAGGCGATTGCGGCGCTTGCACCGTGGTGGCCGCTGACCTGCACCGGGGTCAATTGCGCCACCGCTCGCTGAACGCTTGCGTACAACTGCTCGCCACGCTGGATGGCAAGGCGCTGTTTACGGTGGAAAGCCTGCAACGCGGCCAGCAACTGCACCCGGCGCAACAGGCGATGGTTGATCATCACGGCTCGCAATGCGGCTTCTGCACACCGGGTTTCGTCATGTCGCTGTTCGCCCTCTATCACAACCAGCCCAACGCCAGCCGTGAGCAGGTCAGCCAGGCATTGTCCGGCAACCTGTGCCGCTGCACTGGTTACCGCCCCATCCTGGATGCCGGGGAACGCATGTACGGATACGGATTCGCCGTCGCTGCTGACGCCGATCAAGCCATGCTGGACACCTTGCAGGAATGGGCGGACACGCAGCAAGCGTTGGCGATAGAACAGGATGGCAAGCGCTTTTTCGCCCCGACCAGCCTGGAAGCATTGGCCGGACTGTTGGAACAATACCCTTCCGCCACGTTGCTGGCGGGTGCCACCGACGTGGGTTTGTGGATCACCAAGCAGCACCGCGACCTGCCCGTCATCATTTCGCTGGCCAAGGTCGCCGGGCTGGAGACTATCAGCGAGCAAGATGGTTGGCTGGAAATCGCCGCCGCCGTTTCGCTGGAAGAAGCTTTCCAGGCACTGGTGAAACACTATCCGCAACTGTCCGAATTGCATGAGCGCTTCGCCTCCCTGCCGATCCGCAACGCAGGCACGCTGGTGGGCAATATCGCCAACGGTTCGCCGATCGGCGACTCCATGCCCGCGCTGATGGTGTTGGGCGCGCGCATCCGTTTGCGGCAAGGCGACGCGGTGCGCGAACTGGCGTTGGAAGATTTCTACCTGGGTTACCAGCAAAAGGATTTGCGGGCGGGCGAGTTTGTCGAGGCCGTGCGCATTCCGCTGCCGACATCGGCTGACGCAAACAGCTTGGTTCGCTGCTATAAATTATCGAAACGCTTCGAACAGGACATTTCCGCCGTGTGCGCCGCCTTCCACATCAAACTGGATGCGCAGCGGCAAGTCACACAGGCGCGGATTGCCTACGGCGGCATGGCGGCGGTTCCCCAACGCGCTGCGCACTGCGAAGCCGCCTTGCTCGGCCAGCCGTGGGAGCAGGCCAGCGTCACCGCCGCGATGCAGGCGCTGGAGCAGGATTTCAAACCGCTGTCCGACATGCGCGCCTCGTCTGCCTACCGTATGGCGACGGCCAAAAACCTGTTGTTGAAAAGCCTGCTGGAAAGCGAAGGCCAGCAGCTTTCCCTGTACCGGCAAGGAGCCCAGGCATGACGTTAGCGCAAACCCAGCCCCGCCATAGCGTCGGCCAGCCGACGAAACACGACAGCGCCGAACTGCACGTCACCGGCGCGGCGCAATACACCGACGACATTCCCGAACCACGCGGCACGCTATACGCCGCCATCGGCATCAGCCAGCAGGCTCATGCGCGTTTGTGCAGCGTGAATCTGGAGCCGGTCTGGAACGCCCCCGGCGTGGTGGCCGTGATTACCGCCGCCGACATTCCCGGTGCCAACCACTTGGGCGGCTCGATGAAAGATGAGCCGGTGTTTGCTATTGATGTCGTGGAATACATCGGCCAGCCGATCTTTGCGGTGGCCGCCACCACGATGGAAGCTGCCCGCCGCGCCGCCCAGCTGGCTGAGATTGATTACGAAACCCTGCCGCACAACCTCGACATCCAGCAGGCGCTGGCGCAACAGCAATTCGTGTTGCCCAGCAAATTCCTGCAACGCGGCCAGCCGGACACGGCACTGCAACAAGCTGCGCACAAAATCAGTGGTGGTTTCCACCTCGGCGGGCAGGAACAGTTCTACCTGGAAGGCATGGTGGCGATGGCCTTGCCGCGCGAACATGGCGATGTGTTGGTCTACAATTCCACCCAGCATCCGCACCATGACCAGAAAGTGGTGGCCGATGTGCTGGGCCTGACCGAAAAGGATGTGGTGATCGAATGCCGCCGCATGGGTGGCGCGTTCGGCGGCAAGGAAAGCCAGCCGTCGCTGTTCGCCTCCATCGCCGCCCTCCTTGCCCTGAAAACCGGGCGGGCGGTGAAGCTGCGCCTGGATCGTGACGATGACATCACCATTACCGGCAAACGCCACTGTTACGACATCCAGTACCAAGCCGGCTTCGATGACGCGGGCGTATTGCAGGCGGTGAAACTGGTGTATGCCTCCCGTTGCGGCATTTCCGCCGACCTGTCCGGGCCGGTCAATGACCGCAGCATGTTCCACGCCGACAATGCCTATTACCTGGAGCACGTCGACATTGCTTCCTACCGCTGCAAGACCAATTCGCAGTCGAACACCGCTTTCCGTGGTTTCGGCGGGCCGCAAGGGATGATTGCCATTGAATACATCATGGATGATGTCGCCCGCCATTTACAACTTGACCCGCTACAGGTGCGCCGCGCCAATTTCTACGGCGTGGATGGCACCCGCAACCAAACCCACTACGGCATGGAGGTGGAAGACAATATCATCCACCGTATTGTCGATGAGCTGGAAACCAGCGCGGATTACCAGCAGCGCCGCGCCGCCATCAGGGAATTCAACCGCAACAGCCCGTGGCTGAAGAAAGGCATTGCGCTCACCCCGGTGAAGTTTGGCATCTCCTTTACCGCGACGTTCTACAATCAGGCGGGCGCGTTGCTGCACATTTACAGTGACGGTTCGGTGCAGTTGAACCATGGCGGCATGGAAATGGGGCAGGGGCTGTACACCAAAGTCTCGCAGGTGGTGGCGGAAGAATTGCAGGTGCCGCTGTCATATATCCGCTGCACCGCCACCCGCACCGACAAGGTGCCGAACGCCTCCGCCACCGCCGCCTCTTCCGGCTCCGACCTCAATGGCATGGCCGCACGCGATGCCGCCCAGCAGCTGAAGCAGCGCCTGACCGCCTTCGCCGCCAGCCATTACGGGGAGGAAACCAGCGCCGTCGTGTTCCATGACGGCGAGGTGCAGGTCGGTGAACAAACCGTCAGTTTCAAGGAACTGGCGCACGCCGCCTGGATGAACCGGATTTCGCTGTCCGCCACCGGCTTTTACCGCACGCCGAAAATCCATTACGACCCGCAAACCATGACCGGGCGGCCATTTTACTACTTCGCCTATGGCGCGGCGGTGTCCGAAGTGATGATCGACACCCTCACCGGCGAAAACCGGGTGCTGCGGGTGGACATCCTCCACGATGTCGGCCAGTCGCTGAACCCGGCGCTGGACATTGGCCAGATTGAAGGCGGCTTCATCCAGGGCATGGGCTGGCTGACCACCGAAGAGCTATGGTGGGACGCCAAAGGCCGCTTGCGCACGCATGCGCCTTCCACCTACAAGATTCCGGTGGCGGGCGATATTCCGCCAGTCTTCCATGTGAAACTGCTGGAAAACAACGCCAATGTGGAACAGACCATCTACCGTTCCAAAGCGGTGGGCGAGCCGCCGTTGATGCTGGCCATGTCGGTGTTTTTCGCCTTGCGGGATGCGGTCGCCAGCGTCGGCGATTACCGTCTCCAACCGCCGTTGCAGCCGCCCGCCACGCCGGAAGCCATCCTGAACGCGGTGCAGGCGGTGCAGTCCGCCCACCAGGAAACGGCATGACGCCACCCGCCTTCATTATCGCCCGCATTGCCGAAGTCCGTGGCTCTTCCCCGCGGGAACACGGCGCGTCTATGCTGATTGCGCCGCAAGCCACGCTGGGCAGCATTGGCGGCGGGCGTCTGGAACATCGGGTGATTGAGGCGGCGCGCAAATGGTTGCTGGACGGGCCGTTTGCCGGTTTCCGCGACGACGTGTTCACGCTTGGCCCGGAACTCGGCCAGTGTTGCGGTGGGCGCATCCGCATCCGTTACCAGTACTGCGCGGACGTAGGCCAGTGGCGGCACCCGCAACAACACGGCGCTGAGGCTTTCCAAATTGCATTGTTTGGTGCCGGGCATGTCGGCAAGGCGCTGGCCGCGATCCTCGCCACCCAGCATTGCCGCCTGCACTGGGTGGACAACCGCGAGGAACAGTTCCCCGCCGCCTTGCCCGCCAACACCCGCCAGTATGTGGCGGCCAACCCCGCCGATCTTGTGTGTGAACTGCCCCCCGACGCCTGGGTGTTGATCATGACCCACGACCATGCGCTGGACTTGGCGATTTGCGATGCGGTTTTGCGCCGCGACCGTTTCCGTTTTCTGGGCTTGATCGGTTCGCAGACCAAACTGGCGAAATTCCGCAAACACCTGCTGGACAGCGGCCACAGCAGCGAACAATTGGGGCGCGTCACGTCCCCCATCGGCATCCCGCAAATCCGCAGCAAGCAGCCGGAACGCATCGCCCTGGCTGCCGCCGCCCAACTGCTGGCCCTACAGGAACAGGAGAACCCGCATGACTAGCCCCCCCCGCCTTGAATTGCGCGGCATCAGCAAATATTACCCTTCGGTGGTCGCCAACGAGGATGTCAGCCTGACCGTTATGCCCGGTGAAATCCACGCCCTGCTGGGTGAAAACGGCGCAGGCAAAAGCACCCTGATGAAAGCGGTGTACGGCGTGGTCAAGCCCGACAAGGGGCAGATTTTCTGGAACGGCGAGGAAGTCCACATCAACAGCCCGGCGCAGGCGCGCAAGCTGGGGATCGGCATGGTGTTCCAACACTTTTCGCTGTTCGACACCCTCAGCGTCACCCAAAACATCTCGCTGGCGATGGACGACAAGCACCATATGGGCAAGCTGGCCAAGCGCATTGAAGAGGTGTCGGAAAGCTACGGCCTGCCGCTGAACCCGCACCGTTTGGTGCATGATTTGTCCGTCGGCGAACGCCAGCGGGTGGAAATCGTGCGCTGCCTGTTGCAGGAGCCGCGCCTGCTGATCATGGACGAACCCACTTCCGTCCTCACCCCGCAGGCGGTGCGCAAGCTGTTTGAAACCCTGCGCCGCCTTTCCGATGAAGGATGCAGCATCCTCTACATCAGCCACAAGCTGGAGGAAATCCGCGAACTCTGCCACAGCGCCACCGTGTTGCGCGCGGGCAAGGTCAGCGGCACGGCAGACCCGCGCCAGGAAACCGCCAAGAGCCTGGCGGAAATGATGGTGGGCAAGGAACTGCCTATCTGCGAACACCCGCCCGCCCGCACCGACGGCGCGGAACTGCTGGTGGTCAGGCAGCTTTCCCGCCAGTCCGAAGACCCGTTTGGCACCGATTTGAAGGACGTGGGCCTTAGCGTGCGCGCCGGGGAAATCTTCGGCATCGCTGGGGTGTCCGGCAACGGCCAGCAGGAACTGCTGTACGCCCTCAGCGGCGAAAAGCCTTCCAAGGACGCCGCCGAAATCCTCATCAACGGCCAGCCCGCCGGGCGCATGAACCCGGCCCAGCGGCGCAAGTTGGGCTTGCGTTTCGTGCCGGAAGAACGCCTCGGGCGCGGTGCCGTTCCGCCCATGTCGCTGTCCTACAATGCGCTGTTGACCGGGCATGATGGCGAAATGACCAAAAACGGTTTCATCCATCACGGGCGCATGCGGGATTTTTCCCTCAACAGCATTGAACGCTTCAACGTCAAGTGCGGCGGGCCGGATGCGGAAGCCAAGAGCCTCTCCGGCGGCAATGTGCAGAAATACATCGTAGGCCGCGAACTGCTGCTCAACCCCGAAGTGCTGGTGATTTCGCAACCGACCTGGGGTGTGGACGTGGGCGCGGCCAGCTTCATCCGCCAGACCTTGGTCGACCTGCGCGAAAAAGGCGTGGCCATCCTGGTGGTGTCCGAAGAGCTGGATGAATTGTTTGAAATCTGTGACCGGCTCGCTGTCATCCATCATGGCAAATTGTCGGAGCCTTACCCGGCGCGGGCAATCACGCTGGATGAAATCGGCGTGCTGATGGGCGGCGGCAGCCTTGCCCAGACAGCGCCCGCTGACTTGCCAACCACTGCCAATACGGAGGCGCACCCATGATCAAATTGACGCCGCGTCCGCAACCTTCCCAGCAGATGCTTTGGTTGTCGCCCTTGCTGGCGATCGCCCTGATGCTGGTGGTTGGGATGATTGTGTTCACCTTGCTGGGGCAAAACCCGCTCAAGGCGTTCCATGCTTTCTTTATTGAGCCGGTCAATGACCTGTACGGCATTGGCGAGCTGTTCATCAAGGCGTCGCCGCTGGCGTTGATCGCGCTGGGGCTGTCGGTCGGGTTCCGCGCCAATGTGTGGAATATCGGTGCGGAAGGGCAGTTGACCATGGGCGCCATTGCGGCGGGCGGTGTTGCGCTGTGGTTTTACGACAGTGAAAGCCATTTTGTGCTGCCGTTGATGCTCATCGCCGGGGCGCTGGGCGGCATGTTGTGGGCGGCGATTCCGGCATTCCTGCGCACCCGTTTCAACACCAGTGAAATCTTGGTCAGCCTGATGCTGGTGTATGTGGCCGAACTGGTCCTCAGCTGGCTGGTGCATGGGCCGTGGCGCGACCCGGACGGTTTCGGTTTCCCGCAATCCAAGCAGTTTTCTGATTCGGCGTTGCTGCCGGTGCTGCTGGAAGGCACCCGCGCCCATGCGGGTCTGCTGATCACGCTGGTCGCGCTGGCGGTGACGTATGTCTTCCTGCGCTGGAGCGTGGTGGCGTTCCAGATGCGGGTGGCGGGGCTGGCGCCGAGGGCGGCGGATTACGCCGGTTTCAACGCCAAGCGCACCATCTGGATTGGCTTGCTGGCGGGCGGGGCTGCTGCCGGGTTGGCGGGGACCAGTGAAATCGCCGGGCCGATCGGGCAGTTGAGCATCCCGTTGTCGCCGGGGTATGGGTTCGCGGCGATTATTGTCGCCTTTGTCGGGCGCCTGAACCCCATCGGCATTTTGCTGGCCAGCTTGCTGATGGCGCTGCTGTATCTGGGCGGGGAATCGGCGCAGATGCAACTGGCATTGCCAGCGGCGGTCAGCGGCGTGTTCCAAGGCTTGTTGTTGTTCTTCCTGCTGGCGACGGACGTGCTGATCAATTTCCGCATTAGCTGGGGCGGTGGCAGGCCCAAACCCGCAGCGGCTGCCCCGCAAGCGGTGGCCAAACCTGTGATGGAGGGCGAACAATGAGTGCAGACACCCTTGTCTTGATCTTGGTGGCGACGGTGGCCGCTGGCGTGCCGTTGATCTTCGCTGCCCTGGGCGAACTGATTGTGGAAAAATCCGGCGTGCTCAACCTGGGCGTGGAAGGCATGATGATCGTCGGTGCCATCAGCGGTTTCATGGTGGCGGCGGAAAGCGGTTCGCTGTGGCTGGGCGTGCTGGCCGGAGCCTTTGCTGGCATGTTGATGGCGCTGGTCTTCGCTTTTCTCACCCTCAGCCTGATGGCCAACCAGGTGGCGAGTGGGCTGGCGCTGACCATTTTCGGCATCGGCCTGAGCGCTTATATGGGGCAGGCGTATAACAGCGTGGCGCTGGATGGGCTCAAGGCTATCCAGATTCCGCTCTTGAGCGACCTGCCGGTGGTCGGCAAGCTGCTGTTCGGTTATGACCCGCTGGTGTATCTGGCGCTGCTGATGTATCCGCTGCTGGTATGGTTTTTGTATTACAGCCGGGGTGGGCTGATCTTGCGCGCCATTGGCGAATCCCCCAGTTCGGCGCATGCGCTGGGCTACCCGGTGATTAAAATCCGCTATCTGGCGGTGTTGTTCGGCGGTGCCATGGCGGGCATTGGCGGCGCTTACCTGTCGCTGGCCTATACCCCGCTGTGGTCGGAAGGCATGACCGCCGGGCGCGGCTGGATTGCGCTGGCGCTGGTGGTGTTCGCCACTTGGAGGCCGGGCAGGGTGCTGCTGGGCGCGTTCCTGTTTGGCGGCGTGACCATCGCCCAGTTCCATGTGCAGGGTATGGGCGTGGAAATCCCCTCCCAGTTCCTGTCGATGCTGCCTTATCTGGCGACCATTACCGTGCTGGTGCTGATTTCACGCAACGCCGCCACCATCCGGCTGAACGCCCCGGCCTCGCTCGGGCAGGCTTTCCATAACGAAGTTCATTGATCTGAAGGAGACGTTTCACCATGACAGACAAGTTCACAACAGACCGCAGGCAGGTGCTGAAAATCCTGCTGGGTTCCTCCCTGATGGCCGGGTCGCTGCCCCTGTTCAGCAGTCTGGCGCTGGCGGACGACAAGGAAAAGCTGAAGGTCGCCTTCATTTATGTCAGCCCGATCGGCGACGCTGGCTGGACGTACCAGCATGACCAGGGGCGCAAGCAAATGCAGGACAAGCTCGGCGACAAGGTGGAGGTGAAGGTGCTCGACAGCGTGCCGGAAGGCGCGGAAGTCGAGCGGGTCGTCCGTGAGCTGGCCAGCAGCGGCTACAAGCTGATCTTTGGCACGTCCTTTGGTTATATGAACCCGATGCTCAAGGTCGCCAAGGCGTTCCCTAACACGCATTTCGAGCATGCCACCGGCTACAAGACCGCCAAGAATCTCGGCAATTACAACGCCCGTTTCTACGAAGGCCGCTATTTGGCGGGCATCGTGGCCGGTTCCATGACCAAGAGCAAAAAGCTGGGTTATGTCGCCGCTTTCCCGATCCCGGAAGTGCTGCAAGGCATCAACGCTTATCTGCGGGGCGCACAGAGCGTCAATCCGGATGTGGAGCTGAACGTGGTGTGGGTCAACTCCTGGTTCGACCCGGGCCGTGAGCGCGAGGCCGCCGACACCCTGATCGACCAGGGCGCGGATGTCGTCACCCACCACACCGACTCCACCGCCGTCGTCATCGCCGCGCAGGAAAAGGGCAAATACGCGATCGCCTACCATTCCGACATGTCCAAGTATGGCAAGGATGCGCACCTGACCGCCGTTACCCACCACTGGGGTGACTATTACACCAAGGAGGTGCAAGCGGAACTGGATGGCAAATGGGAACCCGGCAGCATTTGGGGCGGCATCAAGGATGGCATGATTGACTTGGCACCCCTGAATGCGGTGGTGCCAGCCGACGTCAAGGAAAAGGTGGAAAAGGCCAAGGCGTCGATTGTCGACGGCAGCTTGCATCCGTTTGGCGGCCCAGTCGTCATGCAAGACGGCAAGGAAGTGGTCGCCGCAGGCGGCAGCCTGTCGGACGAAGACCTTTCCAAAATGGATTACTACGTGAAAGGGGTCAACGGCAAATTGCCGAAGTAAACCCGCCGGATAGAAGCCAGCCCAGAAAGGTCTGGCTTTTTCAGTCATTGCAAAGGTGTGTTGTTATAATCGGTGCAAGAGACACATTCCGCTATACTGCAATCATTTAAACAAATAGCCATAGTTGGATATGCAGCTAACACCGCACCAATCACAATACTTCGCTTGGCAATTAACCCGTCACGCGGCCAGCAATTCACTGGAATCCCTTGCACCGACCTTGGTAAACGCCCAGATAGATTTGAATCCCCATCAAGTCGAAGCAGCTCTTTTCGCTTATGAAAACCCCTTATCCAAAGGCGTTATTCTTGCCGACGAAGTTGGTTTGGGGAAAACCATTGAAGCTGGTCTGGTCATCGCCCAACGTTGGGCGGAACGTAAGCGCCATATATTGATTATCGTCCCCGCCAACCTGCGTAAACAGTGGCATCAGGAATTACAAGACAAGTTTGGCCTGTCATGCCTGTTACTGGAAAGCAAAAACTATAACGCACTGCAAAAGGACGGTGCCCGTAACCCTTTTGCCTCGGATAGCATCGTTATCTGCTCGTATCAATTCGCCAACAGTAAGGCCAAGGATGTCAAGGCGGTAGATTGGCATTTGGTGGTGTTGGATGAAGCCCATCGTCTGCGTAACGTCTACAAAACCGGCAATGTCATTGCCCGCACACTCAAGGATTCCCTGGAACGGGTGCAATCCAAAATCCTGCTGACCGCCACCCCACTGCAAAACTCCTTGCTGGAACTGTACGGACTGGTCAGCCTGATTGATGAACGAGTGTTTGGTGATCTGGACAGTTTCCGCACCCAGTTCGGGCAAACCAATCGGGAGCAAACCCTACAAAACCTGCGGCAGCGGATTACCCCGTTCTGCAAACGCACCCTGCGCCGACAAGTGCAGCAATACGTCCCTTACACCAAACGCATCCCGCTGCTGGAAGAGTTTACGCCCTCGCAGGATGAACAGGAGTTCTCCCTGTTAGTGTCGGATTATCTGCGCCGCCCCAATCTGCAAGCCTTGCCAGAAGGCCAGCGCCAACTGATTTCGCTGGTATTGTGGAAATTGCTGGCTTCCTCCCCCCAGGCCATTTCCGGTGCTTTGGAAACAATGGCGAACCGCCTCCAATCTGTGCTGGATGACGCCACCTCGCCTGACCTGCTGTACACACTCGATGATGATTACGAGGCATTGGATGAAACCGCTGATGAGTGGGAATCCGATGACCAGGTCAACGACAAACCCAATGTACGCGAAGCCATTCGGCAAGAAGTGGACGAGTTACGCCTGTTCAGGGAAAAAGCCGACCAGATTCGGGACAACAGTAAAGGCCAGGCCCTGCTGACTGCGTTGGAACGGGCGTTCAGTGAACTGGAACGGTTGGGAGCAGCCCGGAAGGCTATTATTTTCACCGAATCCAAACGCACCCAAAACTATTTGCAAGAACTACTAAAAAGCACCTCCTACGGTGACGGTCTGGTTTTGTTCAATGGTACAAACAGTGATCCACAGGCGCAGAAAATCTACAAAGAGTGGGCACAGCGTCATGCCGGTACTGACAAGGTAACAGGTTCCAAAACAGCCGACACCCGTGCGGCGCTGGTTGATTACTTCCGCGAGCAAGGCACGGTCATGATTGCCACGGAAGCAGGTGCGGAAGGCATCAACCTGCAATTCTGTTCATTGGTCATCAATTACGACTTGCCCTGGAACCCGCAACGGATAGAACAGCGCATTGGCCGTTGTCACCGTTACGGGCAAAGGCATGATGTCGTCGTGGTCAATTTCGTTGACCGCACGAATGAAGCTGACCGGCGTGTGTATGAATTGCTGGCGCAAAAATTCCAGCTCTTTGATGGCGTATTCGGCGCAAGTGATGAAGTGCTGGGGGCGATTGGTTCTGGCATCGACTTTGAACGCCGCATTGCCCAGATTTATCAGCAGGATTGCCGTGACCCAAATGTGATCCGACACAGTTTTGAAACGTTGCAACAGGAACTTGCGGGCGAAATCAGCGCAGCCATGCAGCAAACCCGACAGGTGCTGCTGGAAACTTTTGACGAAACCGTAAATGCGCGACTCAGGCAACATGCGGAAGACAGCAAAGTCATTCTGGATCGTTACGAGCGTATGCTGATGGATTTGAGCCGTACCGCCCTGCGGGATCACGCAGATTTTGGTGCGGAGAACCATTTTGAATTGCTCTCGCTGCCAACGCCAGCTTTGACGAACCAGGCTCCACTGGGGCGCTATGAGTTGCCACGCCGTACCGGAGAGTCCCATCTGTACCGGCTGGGGCATCCACTGGCGGAATGGGTTCTGGAACAAGCCAAACAAATCCATTTGCCAGCCGCCAGCCTGAGATTTGATTACGCAGCCTATGCCGGGAGAATTACAACGCTGGAAAGTTATCAAGGCAAACGAGGTAGCTTGCAAGCCAAACTTGTGACTGTTTCAGCTTTGGCAGAAGCAGAACAGCACATCCTGGTTGCTGCGGTTGATCAGCATGGACGCACGCTGCCAGAAGATGACCCGGACAAACTGCTGCGTATTCCCGCAACGGTTACAGCTACCGCGATTGATATTCCAGATAACCCCAAGTTGCAGCAAGACTTGGCACAGCGCAAGAATAACCTGTTGCGCCAAATCAATGAGCGCAACCTCAGCTATTTTGATCAGGAAGTGCAAAAGCTGGATGCATGGGCCGATGACCTGAAGTTGGGGCTGGAGCAGGAAATCAAGGATATCGACCGCGAAATCAAGGAAGTCCGCCGTACTGCGGCAGTCGCACCGACGCTGGATGAAAAACTCCATTGGCAAAAGCGCCAGCGTGAGCTGGAAACCAAACGCAGCAAATCACGCCGCGAACTGTTCCGGCGACAAGATGACATTGATGACCAGCGCAACGACCTGATCACCGGGCTGGAAAACCGCCTGCAACAGCGGGTGGAAGAACAGACGCTATTTACCATCGAATGGGAACTGGTGTAGTTGCCCGGTATTTTGAGGCAATGGGCACCTACGCTACACTAAATCCAACGCTATTTGGAAAAATGACTATGCACAGCCTATCAATACCTTACACCGATGACCTATTGGTAACATCCGGCAAAGCACCGCAAGAACTGGAAGAAGAACTACGTTTCCTGCTGGCAGTCAAGCTGTTTGAAATGCACCGTCTGTCACTGGGCAAAGCCGCCGAATTCTGCGGTATGGTCAAACTGCGCTTCATGTTTGAAGTGGGGCGGTTGAAAGTCCCTGTTGTCAACCTGAGCGACGATCAAATCGCAGATGAGTTGCGGGATGACTAAGCCTGCAATTGTTGCCGATAGTGGCCCGTTGATTTCTTTAGCCCTGATTGAGCAGCTGGATTTGTTGCGCCAGTTATATCAACAAGTCCTTGTTCCACCAGCGGTTTGGCATGAAGTTACCGTTAAAGGTAGAGGATTGCCTGGGGCGGAAGCGGTTTCCCAACTGACGTGGCTGGAAGTCCGCACACCAGAGCCACAAGTACTTCAACCGCTATCCATTCTGGTTGACCCAGGTGAAGCTGAAGCCATTGCACTTGCCCAGACCATTGCAGACAGCATTGTGTTGCTGGATGACTCGCAAGCCCGACGAGTCGCAGAACGATTCAATATTCCCCGGATTGGTACACTGGGCATTTTACGCCGTGCAAAAAAACGCGGGTTGATAGCGGCTATCCGCCCCCACATTGAATATCTCAAAGCCAATAACATCTATATGGCTGATAATCTGGTAGCCGCTGTACTACGGGATGTAGGCGAGGAAGGATAAAATTCTGGCAAACAATGTCCTGAATAATTACCATATAAGGAATTAATCGTATTTAACAGGGCTTACTGCATGGCGACTCCCCCCTCCCCACCGGAATCGTTGACCTCACCCTCAGACGAACTGGCCAAGATAATCTGCGAAAAACTAAAGCAGGCAGGGCTTCTAACCCAGCAGGATATGCAACGCTTTTCTGAAAAAATGGCTACGGGAAAAACCAAGCCGGAAGACTGGCGCTTAGCCGTCGAAAAGGCCATGGACAGCAAGGAAAGCATATGACTATCGGGGCTTTGGAAAAAATCACCATTGGGCATCTGCGTGGCTCAGTCAAACCTTTTACGCTTTCATTTGAAAGAAAGAAGAAGCTGACCATCATTTATGGTGAAAACGGCACGGGTAAATCCACCATTTGTGATGCATTCGATTTTCTCGGTAACGGCATGGTCGGCTCTCTAAACAATCGGGGCTTGGGGAATACAGAAAAGTACTGGCCTTCCGCTGGCAAAGGAAAAGCTGATGTCCATGTTCAACTCGAAACATCGTCCGGGAGTTGCACGGCAACTTTTAGCAGATCAAACGTAATTGCCTCACCCCAAGAAAACCGCCCGAATGTTAGAGTACTGAGGCGAAAACAGATTCTGGAATTAATCGAAGCCACAGATGGCAAGCGTTACGACGCAATCAAGCACTTCATTGATGTTACTGCCATTGAAAGCGCCGAGAAAACGCTGAGTGATTTAATCCGTGACACTGATCGCTACCAAAACGACTACGCTGCTCTTGTACGAGAGAACCGGGATGAAATCGGACGTCATTGGGAAAGTGCAGGCAGACCTATAGAAGGTGCGCTTGCATGGGCGAAAACAGAGTCCACCCAAGACATTGCCCATATAGAGGATGAGGCAAAAATCCTTGATGACCTCCAGAAGGCATACCGTCGTCTGACTGATTTTTCAGATGAGTTTCAACAACATCTGGCAAACCATACAAAAGCTAAAACAGCAGCCCTTGCTGCGCAGGAAGCATTCTCCCAGCAGCAAAGCAAAGCCGCCCAGGATGCGGCAGATATAGTTGAGATACTCAAGGTGGCGCAAAACTATTTCCGCAAAACACCCAATCCTTCGGTTTGCCCCCTGTGTGGCAGTGATGAAAAAGTTGGTGGCCTCGCTGAAAGAATCAACGAAAAGCTGACATTCCATAATGAACTGGGCAAGTTAAATCAGCTACAGGACAGTAAAACAAAAGCCGCAAGGGCATTGGAGCAGGCCGAAAGCCGGGTCAAGGAGTCCAGAGAGAAATCTGCCACGCACAAAACCGGATTTGCCCAACAGGTCGAAAAGATTCAATCACTTCCCGGCATTCAGCTACCTGCACACCCAATCCCCGACGAACCAGAAAGCTGGCCCGCATGGCTGGAAGAACACAATGATCTGCTGGCAGGCTGGAAAAGCGCCGAATCCTCACGCAGGGAATTCAGGAACAGGCGAATCGCGCTGGAAAAAGCGCTGGAAAACCTCAAAGACAACGAGCAGAAACAAAAAGAACTCAGTGATTTGTTGCCAAAGCTCAATCAGGCGCTGGATATTGCACGGGAAGAACGGCATACATTCACCGACAACATCCTGAGCCAGATTTCCACGGAAGTGGGGCGGCTTTATGAAGCTGTCCATTGCGGTGAAGGGCTGGACAAAATCAGTCTTACCCTTGACCCCAATAAACGGGCATCGCTTGAACTTGGCGCTAATTTCAATGCAGAGGAAGTGCCGCCGCAGGCTTATTTCAGCGAATCGCATCTGGATACGCTGGGCTTGTGCGTGTTTCTTGCGTTGGCTGGGATGAACAAGCCGGAAGACACCATTCTGGTCTTGGATGATGTATTGGCAAGCGTTGACGAACGTCACGCAGACCGGTTGATTCTGATGCTGTATGAGGAAAGCAAACGCTTCGGGCATTGCATCATTTCGACGCACTATAAACCGTGGCGGCATAAATACCGCTGGGGCTGGCTGGCGAATGGCCAATGTCAGTTCATTGAACTCAGTGGCTGGAACAGTAGCCGGGGAGTCATGTTAAGTAACAGTGTTACCGACATTACCCGTTTGCGGATGCTGCTGGACGAACACGCCCCTGATCCGCAACTGGTTTGTGCCAAAGCGGGGGTGATTCTGAAAGCGGTGCTGGACTTCCTGACCCAGCTTTACGAGAGTTCGTTGCCAAGGCATTCGCGTGGTTATACGCTGGGCGATTTGCTGCCCGCCATTGATAAAAAGCTGCGGCCTGCCCTGAAAATTGAGCGCTTAACCATCGACGCTGACGGCAATCGCTGCTACCAGTCTGTCCCGCTGCAACCCTACTTTGACGAGCTGCACAAAATAATGCAGGTCAGGAATATTTTTGGTTGTCATTTCAATCAACTATCCTCTGACTTGCTGGATGCTGATGCGCTACGCTTTGGGGAACAGGTCTACGAGCTGGCGGAACACCTACTGGATCAGGAGGTTGGCTGGCCGCGTAGCGCAAAATCCGGTGAATATTGGTCTACAACCGGGGGTTCGCGCCGTTTGTATCCGCTGAGAAAACCCGGCTAAATGGCGCAAAACTGAATTTGAATCCGCTTAGTTAAAGAAAACCGCTTTCCTTTTCCTAAGCCCAAACCTAAGTAAAACTTGAGATGACCCAACCCAAACTCGAACTCACCTGGATCGGCAAAGACAAACGCCCCAAACTCGAACCGCGCATCCTGCTGGAAGACCCGGCAAAATCCTACCACGCTGCTGCCCGCGTGGGCGATACCGACCAGTTCGACAACCGCCTGATTTTCGGGGATAATCTGCTGGCGTTACGGGCGCTGGAAAGCGAGTTTGCGGGCAAGATCAAATGCGTCTACATCGACCCCCCGTTTAATACTAAACAAGCATTTGAACACTATGATGACGGGTTAGAACACTCTATCTGGCTAGGATTAATTCGTGATCGCTTAGAGATCATTCGAAAATTGCTTTCGGATGATGGTACTCTTTTTGTTCATATCGACGATAACGAGCTTGCCTATTTAATTGTTCTTATTGATGAGATTTTTGGTAGATCAAACAGGATTTCCATAATTACCTTTAAACAAGGTGCTGCAACAGGACATAAGTCAATCAACCCTGGTGTAGTCAGTACATCAAATTTTGTTTTGATTTATGCGAAAAATAAGTCTTCATGGACGCCGAATCGTGTATTTTCAGCAAGAGACAGCAGGGACACTCGATACAGTCAATACATAGAAAATTTTGGGGAGGGCTTTTCTAAATGGGAATTTATACCCTTGGCAAAAGCGTTTGCCCGCTCTCAAGATCTTCCTGAAAAAGGCTTGAAAAAGGCTCTAGGTGATGAATATGAAAAATTACTTTCCAAGTTTGTACTGAAAAATGCAAAGAGAGTTGTTCGTTTAGCAAGACCAGACTACAAAGCTGTAAGTAATGAAGCGAGAGGAATGATTGATCGTTCAAAAGCAAAGCCTCATACAGTTATGCTACTTAAACGAGAAAATCATTCTGATATGTATTTTGTTAATGGTGAGCGAGTACTTTTTTATTCAGATAAGCTCAAATTTATTGATGGGGAGTATGTTGCTGGAGAGTCACTGACATCTATATGGGATGACCTTCTATCGAATAATTTGCATAACGAAGGTGCAGTAAACTTTCCTAAAGGTAAAAAGCCAGAAGCATTGATCAAAAGATGTCTTGACTTAGCGACGAATGCGGGGGATTGGGTATTGGATTCGTTTGCGGGGAGCGGCACGACCGGCGCGGTAGCGCACAAGATGGGGCGCAAGTGGATCATGGTGGAGCTGGGCGACCACTGCCACACCCACATCATCCCGCGCCTGCAAAAAGTCATCGACGGCACGGATCAGGGCGGCATCAGCAAGGCGGTGGACTGGCAAGGCGGCGGCGGCTTCCGCTATTACAAACTCGCCCCCTCCCTGCTGGAGCGCGACCGCTGGGGCAACCTCACCATCAATGCCGACTACAACGCCGCCATGCTCAGCGAAGCCCTGTGCAAACAGCACGGCTACACCTACGCCCCCTCCGAAACCGTGTTCTGGCAACAAGGCCACGCCAACGAACGCAGTTTCCTCTACGCCACCACCCAGAACCTCAGCCTGGAACAATTGCAGGTGCTGGCGGAAGAAGTCGGCGAACACCGTTCCCTGCTGATCATCGCCGCCGCCTGGCGCGGCATCAGCGGCGAGGAAGCCAGCCGCCACTGGCCCAACCTCACCCTGAAGAAAATCCCCAACAGCATCCTCAACCTGTGCGAATGGGGCAAGGATGACTACAGCCTCAACGTCGCCAACCTGCCAATGGCGCAACCCGAACCGGAACAACCTGCCGAAAAACCAGCAAGCAAAGCAGCCAACCCGCAGCAAACCAGCCTGTTTGGGGAAGGGGAATAACCATGACACGTAGCCAAACCCTGCACGACATCAAAACCAGCCTTTCCCTGCGCCCGCCGCAGGCCGAATCCCTGCAAAAACTGGCAACCGCGCTGGAAACCGCCCCCGCCATGCGGCAAAGCGGCGAACGCGACCTCAGCGGTATTCTGGATAGCCTGAAAACGCAGTTCCCTACGTTGGAAGACTTCGAGCGTGAATTCCCCTCGCTGTGCTTCGCACTGGCGACCGGCGTGGGCAAAACCCGTCTGATGGGCGCGTTCATCACCTATTTGCATCAGGCTTACGGCATCAACAACTTCTTTGTGCTTGCCCCCAACCTCACCATCTACAACAAGCTGATTGCCGATTTCACCCCGAATACGCCTAAATACGTGTTCAAGGGCATCCACCATTTCGTGTTCCAGCCACCGGAAATCATCACCGGCGACAACTACGAATACCGCGCTGCGCAAGTGCAGGGCAGCCTGCTTTCCCCCGTCACCATCAACATTTTCAACATCGCCAAGATCAACTCGGAAGTGCGTGGCGGCAAGGAACCGCGCATCAAGCGCATGAAGGAAGTGCTGGGCGACAGCTATTTCAACTACCTTGCCAACCTGCCCGATCTGGTCATGCTGATGGACGAATCGCACCGCTACCGTGCCAGCGCCGGGGTGCGCTCCATCAACGAACTCAAGCCGCTGTTCGGGCTGGAACTCACCGCCACCCCATTCGTGGAAACCAGCCGTGGCCCGGTCGCCTTCAAAAACGTGGTGATGGACTACCCGCTGGCGCGGGCAATGGCGGATGGCTTCGTCAAGGAACCGGCAGTCGTCACCCAGCGCGGCTTTACCGCTGCCGCCCACACCCCGGATGAAATCGAACGCATCAAGCTGGAAGATGGCATCCGCCTGCACGAAATCACCAAGGTGGAACTGATCACCCACGCCCGCGAAAACAGCGTGCCCATCGTCAAGCCCTTCATGCTGGTGATCGCCCGCGACACCACCCACGCCGCGCAACTGCTCGACAAGGTGCAAACCCTGTTCGAGGGGCGTTATCAGGGCAAGGCGATACAAGTCGACAGCAGCAAATCCGGCGCGGAAGAAGAGGAAATGATCACCCGCCTGCTGGCTGTGGAAAGTGTGAATGAACCGACTGAAATCGTCATCCATGTCAACATGCTCAAGGAAGGCTGGGATGTCACCAACCTCTACACCATCGTACCACTACGCGCCGCCAACGCTCGCACCCTGATTGAACAGTCCATCGGGCGCGGTCTGCGCCTGCCCTACGGCAAACGCACCGGCAACCCCGCCGTGGATCGTCTCAACATTGTCGCCCACGACCGCTTTCAGGAAATCATTGACGAAGCCAACCAGGGTGATTCCCCGATCCGGCTTCAGCGCGTGATTCTGGATGCGCCCACACCCGATGACAAAAAGGTCAGCATCGAAATCAGGCCGAATTATGAAACGATGCTGGGGCAAGAAGGCCGAAGAGAAGAAACCCCCTCTAACTCCCCCTTATCAGGGGGAGGACGGGACGTGCCATCTTCCGGTTCCTCCCCTGATAAGGGGAGGTTAGGAGGGGTTTCTACTCCCATATTCAAAACCGAAACCGAGCGCGAAACCGCCCGTGTCGTTGCTGAAGTCGCCGCCAGCTACGCCGCCAAACGCGACCTTGTTCCCACCAGTCAGGCATTGCTAGCCCCAGAAATCCAGCAAGCCATCGCTATCGAAGTCAGCGAACGCCTGACCCCGCAACAAGGCACACTGTTCACTGCCGAAAATACCCCCGACCTCGCCACCATTGTCGCCAAAACCACCGAAGTCATGGTGCAACAAACCATCGACATCCCGCGCATACTGGTCAACCCGACCGGCGAAGTCGAAACCGGCTTCCACCCCTTCAAACTGGATGTGAGCGGCCTGCACCTGCAACCCGGTGAACGCGAACTGGTCGGGCAGATGCTGCGCACCAACGAACAATTCCACCTCAAAGCCGATGCAGGCAAACAGGAACAGCGGCTGGAAGATTACGTCGTGTTCGCCCTGATTGATTACGACGACATCGACTACTTCAGCCAGAAGGAAATCCTCTACGATCTGGCCGGGCAAATGGTGGCACACCTGCGCTCCTACCTGTCGGAAGACGAAGCGCACAACGTGCTGAACAAGGATCGTCGCCTGATCGCCCGCGAAATCCACGCGCAAATGCTCAAGCATTTCTGGGAACGGGCCAGCGGTTACGAAGTGCAGGTCAGCCGTGGTTTCACTCCGTTGAAAACGTGCAACTTCACGGCAAATGCCAACCAGCCGCCGAGTTCCTACCGTGAAACCGTGTTGGAAACCAGCAAGATCAAACAAATGCTGTTTGCTGGCTTTGAAAAATGCCTTTACCCGTTGCAGAAATTTGATTCTGACACCGAGCGCCGTTTCGCCGTGATACTGGAACGTGACGCGCAAAAGTGGTTCAAACCCGTCAAAGGCCAGTTCCAGATTTACTACAAATTGGGGACAGAGCAGCCGGAATACGTGCCGGACTTTGTGGCAGAAACCGACACCGCCATCCTGGTGGTGGAAACCAAAGCGAAAACGGATATGGATTCACAGGAGGTGCAGGCCAAAGCAAATGCCGCTCGCCGCTGGTGCCAGCATGCATCCACTTACGCACAGGAACAGGGAACCAAGCCGTGGCATTACCTGCTGGTTCCCCATGATGAAGTGCGGGAAGACTATAAGCTAATGGATTTCCTGCGCTTCCAATAAATCCGGGTTACAGCTATTGCGAAGGGGGTCACAGGTGCTCCACCCCAAAGCCGACAATTGCGTGAGACCTTGCTAAATTCCGCCCCCAGCAGTTATGGCACGGCATCTGCAACAATTGGACGATTACGTTGCAAAGCATTGAATCAGCACCAACGAGAGGCGAATTGATGAATCAACCCAAGACTTCCGGCAAAAAAGCCTTCCGCGCCGCCATCCTGCACCTGCTGGATGACCCCGGCTATGAATTAAGCCCCATGCCTGCCGAGGTTGAATATTTCGAAGACGGTATCCTGCTGGTCGAAGACGGTTACGTGACGGCCTGCGGGTCTGCCAGCGAGATGTTGGAGAAGCTGCCGGATGACTGCGAATTGCAGGTGTTCCCCGACCAGTTGATCATCCCCGGCATGATCGACACCCACATCCACTACCCACAGACCGACATGATTGCGGCTTACGGCGAGCAGCTGCTGCAATGGCTGGAAATCTACACCTTCCCCACCGAAAAGCAGTTCTCCGACCCCATACACGCCCGCGAAGTCGCTGAAGCCTTCCTCGATGAGTTAATGCGCAACGGCACCACCACCGCCTGCGTGTTCGGCACCGTGCACCCAGAATCGGTGGACGCTTTCTTTGAGGCAGCGGAAGCCCGCAACCTGCGCATGATTGCCGGTAAGGTGATGATGGACCGCAACTGCCCCGAATACTTGCAGGACACGCCCGAAACCGGCTACCAGCAAAGCAAGGCGTTAATCGAAAAGTGGCACGGACGCGGACGCTTGTCCTACGCCGTCACCCCACGCTTTGCGCCGACTTCCTCGCCGGAACAGCTCAGCAAAGCGGGGCAATTGCTGGAAGAATACCCGGATGTCTACCTGCACACCCATGTGGCGGAAAACCGCGACGAAGTGGCGTGGGTGCGCGAACTGTTCCCGGCAAGCCGTAGCTACCTCGATGTTTACCACCAGCATGGCCTGCTGAAACCGCGCTCGGTGATGGCGCATTGCATCCATCTGGATGAGGCCGACAAGCAATGCATGGCGGAAACGGGTGCAGCGGCGTCTTTCTGCCCGACCTCCAACCTGTTCATTGGCAGCGGCCTGTTTGACCTGATGGATGTGAAAGCACACGGCGTGCGTGTCGGCATGGGTACAGATGTGGGCGCAGGCAGCAGCTTCAGCCTGTTGCAGACCGCCAATGAAGCCTACAAGGTCACCCAGTTGCGTGGTAACAAGCTCTCCCCGTTCCAGATGCTGTATCTGGCAACCCTGGGCGGTGCCAAATCGTTGTACCTGGATGACAGGATTGGTAATTTCGCACCTGGCAAGGAAGCCGATTTTGTGGTGCTGAACCCGGCGGCAACACCGTTGCTGGCACGGCGAATACAGCATTGCCAGACGATTGCCGAGCTGCTGTTTGTGCTGATTATGCTGGGTGATGACCGGGTGGTTGCGCAAACCAGGATCATGGGCCTGTAGGATGGCGCACTTATGCAGGCCTCTAACAGCGCCTCATAACCTGACTTGAGTGGGGGACGGCCATCGCTTTGCACAGGTACAAGGCCCCTTCCCTGAAAACGATCATCGCCCCTGCCATTAGCAATGACATCTGTATTGGCATTTGCAGCAATTGCCGGGCGAGATTGTCATCTGGTGGGGGAAACAGGTTGTGAGATAGGGACATACCCAACAACATGCCCACATTTGATAGCGCCAGAATGCCCAGCAGCAACTGACGCGATGAGGAATGTGCGAATAGACGACGCCGCCAGCAACCGCCCAGGTTGCAACCGATAAACATGCCTACATGTGTCCACGGCGCCTGCACAAACTTATCCCTCCAGCCCATCCAGCCACTGCCAAGCGGAACCCGGCACAATTCATTGCTCAAAGCCAGCAAGCCCAACTCACCATAATCTGCCATCAAACCGATGAGCATGCCAAGGTAGCCGAGCAAGGCCATGACAACGAGTTCCCGCAGCATGCCAAACCGCCGGGCGCAGGTGGCACACCCATAAAGAAACAATAACGCGGCAGGAATCGCCAGGAGAATGGCCATTGGCAGTTGGTATACATACACCCCCAGCAGCCATATGCTGAGATACACCGCGCACCCCAGCAGGAACATTACAGCCAACACTTCATCAAGCCGGGACAGCCTACCAGAACCTGGATTCTTCCCATACATCAATCCCGGCGACAAGTGAAAGCTTTTCATGCACTGCTTGCCTCTGTTTCAAGGTATTGCTCGGGTGACTTTTCGAAACTGTGCTGGCAACCGGCGCAGCAGAAAAAGTAACGGGTTCCCTGGTATTCAGCGGTGAATTCAGCCCCCGCCATTGCCACACGCATGCCACAGACCGGATCAATGGCGTGGCCGGAAGATTCCACTGCCTGTATCTGGGCATATACCGGCTTGGCCTGCACCGAAACTGGCGACCAAACTGGCAGCTCGACCTTTTTCCCGGTTTGTACCGTACTGATGTTGCGTGGGTGTCTGGCCTGAATCACACCAGCCAGCACCGATACCGCAATCTCTTCACTGCTCACAGCACCAATATCCAAACCTGCTGGCGCAATAATGGCGTCAACCCGTTTCGCATCGTGCCCACGTTCCTTGAGGTAGGCACGCAGCTTTTCAGCCTTGCGCCTGCTGGCAATGCAGGCGATGTAGGAAGCTTCCGTGGCCAGCGCGAATTCCAGCCCTGCTTCATCCCGCTTGCCCTGGGTCGCCACCACCACAAAAGCCGACCGATAACCCTGTAACTGGCTTGCCTCAAAGGTGTTCAGCAGCTTGTCTGCATCCGGGAACATCTCCGCATCCACATCAGGAAAAGCGACTGTCACTGCAAAACCGGCACGGGAAGCCAGCACAGCCAGACTCCGCGCGGCTGGCGATGCACCGATAATCAGCAGCATAGGCCGGGGAACAACCGGGTCAATGAAGATCTCCAGCATTCCACCGCTGTGGCAGGTCATGCCAAAGTCGATGATTCCCTCTTCCCCGGCTGCATCCCGCGTTGGGCTGATCCGAATCAATCTGGCCTGACCGTCTTGCAGAGCTTTTTTCACTGTGTCGATGACCGCAGGTTGGGCGCAACCGCCCCCAATCCAGCCGTCGATATTGCCTTCGCTATCCACCACCGCCTTGGCTCCTGGGCGTGCCGATATCGGCGCTTCACATCGCACCACTGTGACAAGCGCAAACGGCTTGCCTTCAGCCTTGAGGGAGGCAGCCCTGTCCAGAACCGTATCGCTTTGCATCAACATAAATGAATACCTCCTGCTATCTGTTTCAATAGCCACTGTCAAAGGCTGCTCAGCGTGTCTTCCAGCGCTAACAGGCTTTGCAAATTGTGCGCTGGAGCCAATACGTCAATGTGTGGCAAGGCTGCCAGCATGGATGCCGTTTTGATTTCATAACCTTCCCTGCCCAGCAAAGGACTCAGCCAGACAAGTTTGCGGCACTGTTGCCTAATGTCAGCCAGTTGTCTGGCCAGTAAAGCGGGCTCGCCGGTATCCAGCCCGTCGCTGACAATCATCACCAATGTCCGGCTGGTCAGCAGACGCCGATAATCCCGGTTGAATTTTTCCAGGCATTCGCCAATCCGGGTTCCGCCAGACCAACCCTGCGAAATCAGCGCCAGACTGGTGCGCATCCGTATCGGGTCTGACTGGCGCAAGGCCTCCGTAATCGGCACCAGCGTGGTGTGATAGGCAAAAGCACTGGCCTCCTGAAACGCATTGACAATGCCACGGGCAAAGCGCAGGAACACATTGCTGTACAGCGACATCGAACGGCTGACATCCACAATCAGCAATAAACGTGGCGGGCGACGGTAGCGGTGGCGAAACACCAGTTCCAGCGGCGTACCGCCATAGCGGAGACTGGCTCTGAAGGTATGGCGTAAATCAATACGCCGACCATGACGCTGCACCTTCTGCCGTCGGATCAGGCGTCGCCGCATATGGCGTGCAAGCTGTTCTGCCAAACGTTCCAGTTCCCGCATTTGCCCATCGTCAACAAGCTGCCGGAAATCAGCACCTGCCATCCGCTCGAATGCGCTGGCACCGGAACGCACACCGGTTGGAGCAGCATTGTCGCCTTCGTCATAACCCGGCTCGTCCGCTTCACTGGCAGCAGGCTGATTGGCATTACCGGAAGCACTGCCTGCATCCTGGGAAGGTTTCCGCAAGGTTGCGGCGCGTGGCTGTTCCTGAATGCGTTGCCGCACATTGCCGGGCCGCCAATAAGCATCAAACAATTCGTCGAAACGCTCCCAGTCATCCTGGTTATTGCACAGCAGCGCACGCAAGCCCCAGCGCAAACGCTGGACATCATCAACCCCGCACAAAGCGGCGACCCGCTGGGTATCAATTTCTTCCGCGACACCTACCCGGAAATCGTTGAAGCGCGCCATGCGCACAAAAC
This sequence comes from Candidatus Thiothrix phosphatis, assembly GCF_035668035.1. Lineage (NCBI taxonomy): Bacteria > Pseudomonadati > Pseudomonadota > Gammaproteobacteria > Thiotrichales > Thiotrichaceae > Thiothrix > Candidatus Thiothrix phosphatis. Next base: position 83,101 of record NZ_JAYMYJ010000152.1, read on the forward strand.
CCACCAAACGGGACTGAATGGAAGTTGCAAGGTTTGTTGGCGTTGCGTTCATCCGCTTCACACCGCCTGGGCGATTAATCGCTCCAATAAAGGCTCGTGAATCGCTGCGCGGTCTTCCCTTGTTTTAAGCAGGCAAACCAGGGAATCCACCACGGCTTGCGGGTCTTCCGCCAAACCTGTTACCCGCAGATTCAGCAAAGCAGCGACCCAATCCAGGGCTTCCGCCACGCCCGGTTTCTTGCGTAAATCCTGCTTGCGTAGCTCCTGCACGAAAGCCACTACCTGCCGGGCCAGTTGCGGCCCGATTTCAGGCACCCGTGCATGAATAATGCTGAGTTCCTTATCGAAATCCGGGTATTCCAGGTAGTGATAAAGGCAACGGCGGCGCAAGGCATCACTGAGTTCACGGGTACCGTTTGAAGTCAGAATGACATAAGGCCGACTGCGCGCCGTAATGGTCCCCAACTCGGGAACGCTGATCTGGAAATCAGACAGTAACTCCAGCAGGTAGGCTTCAAATTCCTCATCGGCCCGGTCGATTTCATCAATCAGCAGTACCGGGGAATCTGGCTGGGTAATCGCACGCAACAGCGGCCTTTCCAGCAAATACTTCTGACTGAAAATATGCTGCTCCGCGCTGTCAGGTGACACTTCGCCCCGCTCGAGCAACTTGATTGCCAGTAACTGGTGTTGGTAATTCCATTCGTACACAGACGAATTGACATCCAGCCCCTCATAACACTGCAATCTGATGAGCGGGCAGGCAAACACGTCTGACAAAACACGCGCCACCTCGGTTTTGCCGACACCGGCATCACCTTCCAGCAGCAAAGGCCGTTGCAATTCGGTGAACAGCAACAGGGTCGCGGCCAATGCCCGGTCAGCAATATACCCAGCTCCGGCAAGGCTCTGCTGCAATTCACCGACCCGATTGTGTTCAGTCATAATGCGCCACCTTTGCGATCCTCACCCGCTATTTAATTGCTGGAACTTTTTGCTCCAAACAGGCTGCGAAAGAACCCCACGATCACCGACCAGGCAAAGGCCAGCCCGTTCAGTTCCTTGGGTTGCTCTGCAAGACGTTCCTGGGCCTCAGACGCGGCAGCAGCGTCGCCTTCCTGCGTGGCCAGAACATGAGCAGTAAAATTTTTGCCGAACTGGTTCAAAATCTGATCGGCTACCTGCGTCATCATGCGCCCGCCCAGGCTGGCTGCCTTGCCATTTACCGTTACCACAGCACTTCCTTTAAGCTCACAGGCATTGCTGCCGGTTTCCACCAGTTGCGCAGTCAGATCCATCTCAGCAGAGGAACTGCCCTTGGTATCCTGACCACGGCCAAGCAGCTGTAATTCGTGCTTGGCGGCATCCATACCTTTAACTTCAATATCGCCATTGAACGCCATGGTAGCCGGGCCAAGCTTGGCCTTGACTGCGCCTTTGTAATGGCGGTCATCGACAACTTCAGTGATTTCCGCCCCCGGCATACAACTGGCCACACCGGGAATATCCTGTAGGAATTTCCAGGCGCTGTTGAGCGGTACTTCAATGGGAAAAGTCTTGTCCAGATTAACGTGCATGTATCTCCTCCCTGACTACCCTAACCGCGTTTATCCAGGCCCAGTTCATGGATTTGCTTCCAGACCCGGTAGGCGTTGTGCGGCATATTCATGTGGGTGATGCCCAGATGTGCGAATGCATCAACAATCGCTGAAGTGAAGCACGGAATGCTGCCCACATGCGGCGACTCGGCCACGCCTTTGGCTCCCAATGGATGATGTGGCGATGGGGTCACGGTGTAGTCGGTTTCCCAATACGGCGTTTCGACAAAGGTCGGGATGAAGTAATCCATAAAGGTATTACCCATTAGATTGCCGTCTTCGTCATAAGGCAGTTCCTGGCCCATGGCTACAGCGAAACCTTCGTTCAGACCACCGTGAATCTGCCCTTCGATAATCATCGGGTTGATACGGGTACCGCAATCGTCCAATGCATAGAAACGGCGGACGTGCACCTGCCCTGTGTATTTGTCGATATCCACCACACACAGGTAAACGCCAAACGGATAGGTGAAATTGGGCGGGTCGTAGTAATCCACTGCCTCCAGCCCCATTTCCATGCCTTCAGGCACATCGTTGTAAGCTGCCCAGGCGATTTCCTTCATGGTTTTTTCCTGCCCTGGCAAGCCTTTGACCTTGAAGCGATCGACTTCCCATTCCAGGTCGTTTTCGCTGACTTCCAACAGGTGAGCGGCAATTTTCTGTGCTTTCGCATGAATCTTGCGCGCAGCCACGGCGGTGGCCGCACCACCTACCGGCGTCGAACGTGATCCGTAAGTACCCAGGCCGTAAGGGGCGGTATCCGTATCGCCTTCCTCAATCTGAATATCCTCGGAAGGCAGGCCCAGTTCCGTCGCAATGATTTGCGCATAAGTCGTTTGATGCCCCTGCCCTTGGGTGATGGTACCCATGCGGGCAATCACGCTGCCGGTAGGATGCACCCGGATTTCAGCGCTATCAAACATGCCAACACCGAGAATGTCACAGGCCTTGCTCGGCCCTGCGCCCACGATTTCGGTAAAGGTAACCAGACCGATACCCATCAGCTCGCCTTGGGCGCGTTTCTCCGCCTGCTCCTTGCGCAAGCCTGCGTAATCCACCGCGTCCAGCACCTTTTCCAAAGCGGTGTGGTAATCGCCGCTATCCAGTTGCCAGCCCAGCGCGGTGTCGTAGGGGAACTGTTCCTTTTTCACGAAATTGCGGCGGCGGATTTCAGCCTTGTCCATACCGAGCTTCTGCGCCAGCACATCCATCATGCGTTCAATCAGATAGACCGCTTCGGTGACGCGGAAGGAGCAGCGGTAAGCAACGCCCCCCGGTGATTTGTTGGTGTAAACACCATCCACCTTGACGTAAGCCGTGGGGATGTCATAGGAACCCGTGACGATACTGAACAGCCCGGCGGGCCACTTGGTGGGTTGCGCGTGTGAGTTGAACGCACCGTGATCAGCCAGCACCTTTACTCTCAAGCCTTTGATGTGGCCTTCCTTGTCTGCGGCGAGTTCACCACTCATCCAGTAATCACGCGCCCAGGCGGTGGTAGACAGGTGTTCCATACGGTCTTCCACCCATTTCACCGGACGTCCCAGCACGATGGAGGCAACGATGGCCGTCACGTAACCGGGGTAGATCCCCACTTTATTGCCGAAACCACCGCCGATATCGGGGGAAATGATCCGAATCTTGCTTTCCGGCAGGCCGGATAACAGGGAAACCACGGTACGCACCACATGTGGCGCCTGCGAGGTAATGTAGACCGTCAGATGCCCTCTGGCCTTGTCGAAAGAGGCCACGCACCCACAGGTTTCCAGCGGACTGGGGTGTACACGCGGGTAGTACATTTCCTGTGCCACACTGACTTCAGCCGTATCAAACGCCCGCTCTGTCGCACTGGCGTCGCCGACTTCCCAGCTGAATATATGGTTAGGGTGTTTGCGCGGGCCTTGGCCGACATTATCCTTGCCGACGGTGTCTTCCCGCAGGATGGGCGCATCCGGCTCCAGCGCCTTGTGTGGGTCAACCAGCACCGGCAGCGGTTCGTATTCGACCTCAACCAGATCGACTGCATCAGCCGCGATGTAACGGCTGTCGGCAATGACGACCGCCACTTCCTGGTATTGCATGTGGACTTTTTCATCCGCCAGTACGGCCTGCACATCGCCTGCCAGCGTTGGCATCCAGTGCAGTTTCAGGGGCTTCAGGTCGTCTGCCGTCAATACGGCGTGCACGCCTGGTACTGCCAGCGCCTTTTCCTTGTTGATGGATTTGATGCGTGCATGGGCATAGGGGCTACGCACAATATCCGCGTAGACCATGCCGGTCATTTTCACGTCATCAACGTAATTGCCTTTGCCTTGCACAAAGCGAGGGTCTTCCTTGCGTTTGCGGGAACAGCCGATGCCTTGGATGGGGTCTTGAGTGGTGATGCCTTCAGCGCTTGTTGCCATGATCTGTTCCTCCTCACGCCTGTTGCAGTTTTTGGGCAGCCGACTTCACCGCCTTGATAATGTTCTGGTAGCCGGTGCAACGGCATAGGTTGCCCGCCATGCCCACGCGAATTTCCTCATCACTTGGGTTGGGGTTTTCCTGTAGGAAACGGTAGGCGCGCACCAACATACCGGGCGTACAAAAGCCGCATTGCAGACCGTGCTCGTCAATAAAGGATTGCTGTAATGCGTGCAACCCGGAGGCATCCGCCAGACCTTCCACAGTCAGCACTTCACCCTTATTGGCCTGGATAGCCAGGACGGTGCAGGACTTCACCGATTGCCCGTTCAGATCCACGGTGCAGGCACCGCAATGGCTGGTATCACAACCGACATGGGTGCCGGTCAAACCAAGCTGGTCACGGATAACGTAAACCAGCAACTCGCGTGGCTCGACCAGCGCATCAATCGGCTGGCCATTCAATTTGAACATAATGTGTTGCTTGGCCATGGTGTCAGCTCCTTGCCCGCTCCAGGGCGTCACGCATGGAGCGGCGAGCCATCTCTGCCGCCATGTGGGTTTTGTATTCAACGTCCCCGCGCAGATCCTCGACTGGCTCGCAGGCAGCCATTACCTTTTCCGCTGCCTGTTCTATCAGGCTGTCAGTGATCACCTGACCGCGTAACAGGTCTTCCGCTGCTGTTGCACGAATGGCCATGGGCGCCACATTGGTCAAGCCAATGCGGATGTCGCGGCAGCTATCGCCATCCAGGGTAAGAACGACGGGTGAAGCTGCGGTGGCGAAATCGCCGGTCTTGCGTTTGAGCTTGTTATAGCCGTAACCCGTATGGGGCTGGAAAACCGGCACACGAATCTCCGTCAGGATTTCTCCCTCTTCCAGCGCCGTCCAGTAGGTTCCCAGAAAGAAATCGGCAGCAGGTACGACCCTGTCCGCCTGTGAATTGCGGATGAGCAGTTCGGCATCCAGCGCCAACATCAGCGCAGGGTGGTCATTGCCGGGGTCACCATGGGCAATGTCCCCACCGATCGTGCCTTTGTTACGCACTTGCGGGTCAGCGATCAACTTGGCGACATCGACTATCAGCGGGCAGTGTTCGCGCAAAACCTCGGATGCAATCAGTTCACTTTCGGTCGTCATGGCACCGATGCAGATTGTGTCACCATCCAGACGGATACCCTTCAGTTCAGCTACGCCATTCAAATCCACCAGGTGATCAGGCTCGGCAAAGCGCAGTTTCATCATGGGCAGCAGGCTATGCCCGCCCGCCAGGATTTTGGCGTTATCGTGTTCTGCAAGAAGCTTGAGCGCATCGTTCACACTGGAAGGGGCGTGATATTCAAAACCACTCGGAATCATTGTCTCCTCCTCCATTTTTAGTGCCGGGAGGCCATTGCAGCGCCCCGCTTGTCCACTACTCTACCCCTGCCTGACGGGAAGACAACACACCAGGAATGAACTGCGGATTCCTGACACCAATAGCGGATATAGCGTATGAACAATCGAGCGGAAGAAGAAAAAACTCATTAATAATAAGGTATTTATAATATTTCACAGGCAGGCACATCACACCACCCACGAGGCCGGTAGGGTCTCTGTTAACCCCTATTCATTGGGCTATACTTGTAGGCTCAATACAGGCCCGTTTCGAGGGGATTTATTGCAGGTACCGCTTTGGAGCCGCGCAAAAACACCTGACGCTTTAGATGCCAGGATTATAAATAGTCTGATTAATTTACAGGATCAACAGTGGAGTCTATCCACCACAAATTGCAGCAATTTGAACTGGGCATGGTCTGGCTGGATGCGGACAACCGCATTTCAGCAATGAACAGTTTTGCCATGGAAACCCTGGCTGCCAAACCGGGCGATCTGGTAGGCCAGGAAGTTTTGCAATTACACCCGGAAGCCAGCCGTGACAAGGTTCGCTGGTTGCTGGAAAGCTCATCCTGCCCCATCAATTCACCGCCCCCCATGACCATGATGATCAACATCCCCGAACGGGTGTTGCTTATCAAGGTATCGAAAATGCATGGCAGGGACGGTGCGGTTGGCACCTGCATGGTTTTCTACGACCTGACTGATCTGGCCACCAGGCCGGGTGAAGACGATGATGAAAAAGATATAAGCGAGCGACCTCGCGAATTGTACAAACTGCCGGTTTACAAGAATAAGGGCGTGCTGCTTGTTGACCTGGAATCGGTTGCCGGAATCAAGGCGGACGGCAAGTATTCGACCCTATATACTGAGGAAGGGAGCTACTTTTGTAATTTATCCCTCTCGGAACTGGAATATCGCATGAACAAGAAACGCTTCCTCCGCGTGCATCGCAGTTATCTTGTCAATTTAATGTTCGCCATGGCCTTTGAAAAGATCGACGACCAATGTTACCTGATCATGAAGCACATGGACGATATCAAGGTGCCGATCAGCCGCAGCAAAGCAACCTACCTGAAACAGTTGCTGGGCATGGCTTAAAACGTCAATTTGAATCTTTAGTGCGGAGACATTCTCAGGATTGCCCCTCCGCCTGCCATTTTAATTTTTCTATACAATACCATGATAAATTACAAACACTTATACTACTTTCGGGAAGTTGCGGCCACCGGCAGCATTAGCCGCGCCTGTGAAAGCCTCAAGCTAACGCCGCAAACCATCAGCGGGCAATTGCAGCTGTTGGAAGAGTCCCTTGGCGTCAAGCTTTTCCGCAAGCAAGGCCGTAACCTGGAGCTGACAGACGCCGGGCATACGGCGCGGCGCTATGCGGATGAGATTTTCCAGCTAGGCAGCGCTTTGGAGCAGGCCTTGCAAAACCATCCATCCGGGCAGGAGCGCCTGTTTCGGGTCGGCATTGTCGATGTTGTGCCTAAAACCATTGCCTACAAGCTATTGGAGCCTGCGATGCTGCTCAATCCGCCCATCCACATTGTGTGCAACGAAGGCCCGTTGCAGGATTTGTTGGGGGAGCTGGCCATGCACCGCATTGAACTGGTGATTGCGGACAAGCCGTTGCCCAACACCATGCCGATCAAGGGGTTTTCCCATCGCCTGGGTTTCAGCGGCATCAGCTTTTTTGCGCATGCCAAGGTGGCGGCGCAATTGCGGGGTAAGTTTCCGCAAAGCCTGAACAATGCACCATTGCTGATTCCCAGTGAGGGCACTTCCGTGCGTAATGAACTGATGAACTGGTTTCACCAGCAGAAAGTGCAGCCGAAAATTATTGGGGAGTTTGATGACAGCGCACTGATGCGGGCGTTTGGTTTTGGGGGGGCGGGCATCTTCATCGCGCCATCGGTGCAGGAAGGCACCTTTACCCAGGAAGTGGACATCCAGTGCATTGGGCGGGCAGACGGGGTGATGGAGCAGTTTTTTGCGATTTCTGTTGAGCGGCGGATTAGCCATCCTGCGGTCTTGGCAATCACCAAGAGTGCGCAGGATTGGCTACAAACCAGCGGTTTGATTACAGGCCGAAATCTTCCATAGGGACACCAAGGTCACGGCAAATTTCACGCACCACTTGTTTTTCTTTATCATCAAACGAGCCGTCGGCGCTGCCAATGGCGACACAGACCCGCACCATCAGACGGGCGGCGTCCGGTTTGCTGCGCAGCTTGCCGATCACTTTCAGGGCTTCCGCTTTGCCGATCTCATTATCAAACTCAAAGTTTTCTACAATCTTATTGAAGAAGGCGATGACATCTTTGGTTTCAAACACTTTCAATTCATCGGACTGCTGGATGAATTTCATCATCTTCTGTTTTTCAGAAGAGTCAATATTGCCATCTGCCGCCGCCACCAAAGCGCAACCGGCGACACAGGCTTCCATGAATTCGCGGTTACGGAATTTGCCGACTTCGGTCGCCAGTTTTGCACGGGCTTCCCCGGCTTTTTGTTTCAAGGTATCAAAAAATGACATAGATAATCTCCTTAAGCGTTATTGGGTGTTCGCCAGTAATTTTTTGTGGCGCAAAGACGAAACAATTGACAAGGCAATGAATGTCACGCCAATCAGGCCTGTGACCACTTCAGGGATGTGGTAGTGGATGCTGAACAGCATAATGACCGCCAATGCGCCGATCCCGTAATGCGCGCCGTGTTCCAGATAAATGTATTCATCCAATGTGCCCTTATGCACCAAATGCACGGTCAGGGAACGCACAAACATGGCGCCAATCGCCAAACCCAGCATAATGATGACGACATCGTTGGTAATCGCAAAGGCACCGATCACCCCGTCAAACGAGAATGAGGCATCCAGGACTTCAAGGTATAAAAAGCCCGCCAAACCATTGCGCTTGACGCTTTTTACGACCGCGTCGCCTTCCGCCTCGTCTTCAAAAAACATATCCAGGCTGCTGACGGCAATGTATAGCACGATGCCCGCCAAGCCAGCCACCAGGATAGTCAAACGGGTTGCATCGCTAATGGGCAGGAATTCCTGCAACAGGAACAACACGATCAAGGCCAGCAGCACGCTGATCACATCGAGTTTGCCCATGGCGCTCATGCGTTCTTCGATCACATGAATCCAGTGGACATCTTTCTCGTTGTCAAACATAAAGCTCAGGAACACCAACAACAGGAACATGCCGCCAAATGCAGCGATGCCTGCGTGGCTTTCCATCAAATGCCGGGAATATTCTTCGGGATTGTTCAACGCCATATGCACGACATCAAACGTGCCCAACCCGGTCGCAATGGCGACGATCACAATCGGGAAAATCAGGCGCATGCCGAATACAGCGATCAGGATGCCGACCGTCAGGAACAGCATTTGCCACTTTTCGTCCATTTCCTTCAGGACAGAGGCATTCACCACGGCATTGTCAAATGAAAGGCTCACTTCCATGATGCCCAAAACCAACACCAGGAACACAGCGGTGGCAATGCCCATCGAGGTGGTCGCGCCCCACCAAATCGCCAGGCCGACACAGAGGATGGTGACTAAAAACGAATACTTGAAATCCTGCATCATAGCGTTATTAACTTTATCATAGGGTCAAACAAAACAGGCATCTACCATCAGATGCCTGCCAGATCATAAGCGCACTGCCCGAGGCCTTGCGCTATTTAACCAAGGTTAACGCCCATCGATGAGGCCATTGGCCCCAAACCACCGGCGAAGCCTTGGCCAACCGCTTTGAATTTCCACTCGGTGTTATGACGGTAAATTTCGCCAAACAGCATGGCGGTTTCCACACTGGCGTCTTCAGACAGGTCATAACGCGCAATTTCCTTGCCATCCGCCTGATTCACCAAACGGATATACGCATTGCTGACTTGGCCAAAGTTTTGTTTGCGCGCTTCTGCTTCATGGATGGTGACGGAAAACACCATTTTTTTGACGTTGTCCGCCAAGCCCGCCAGGTTCACATTGACTTGTTCGTCATCACCGTCACCAGCGCCGGTGCGGTTGTCGCCCAGGTGTTCCACATTGCCGCAAGCGGATTTTTTGTTGTTGTAGAAAATGAAGGAATCGTCGGACAAAACCTTGCCATCTTCACCCAACATAAACACAGAGGCGTCAAGGTCAAAGTCTGCGCCATCGGTGGCGCGGGTATCCCAACCCAGCCCCACGGTGACGGCGGTTAAACCTGGGGCTTCTTTGGTTAAAGAAACGTTGCCGCCTTTTTGTAAACTGACTGCCATATTATGAACTCCACATCACTATTATTGATAAAAATGAATTAGCCGATCTGAATGCCGAATTGGTCACACATCGCTTTTAAACCACCGGCGTAGCCTTGCCCGACCGCACGGAATTTCCACTCATTGTTGTAACGGTACAATTCCCCAAACACCATGGCGGTTTCGGTGGAATAATCTTCCGCCAGATCGTAACGGACGATTTCAGCGCCACTCACATCATTGACGATACGGATGAAGGCATTGGCCACCTGCCCGAAATTCTGCCGCCGTGCTTCCGCATCGTGGATGGTGACGGTAAAAGCAATTTTTTCAATCGCCGCCGGGACTTTGGTCAAATCCACTTTCAAGGATTCATCATCCCCTTCACCTTGCCCGGTGCGGTTGTCGCCGGTATGTTCGACGGAACCATCAGTGGATTTCAATTGGTTGTAAAAAATGAAATCAGAATCACCCCGCACTTTGCCGTTGGCGGTCAGCAAAAATGCGCTGGCGTCCAGGTCAAACCCTGAGCCGTCGGTCGTGCGTTCATCCCAACCTAAACCCACCAAAATTTTGCTTAAACTGGGGTCGGCCTTGCTTAATGAGAGGTTGCCACCCTTTTGTAAACTTAATGCCATGATTTGCCTCCTGGGAGAGTGTTTTTAGTGTTACGGATACATTATTTGGAGCCTGCCCGCCAATTCAAGCCCCAGCGGTAAGCTTGATCCATATCCTGATGGCCATGGAAATAACGCACTTCGCGGTTAACCTGCAAAGCGCCGTTGTTGTTTTCCAGCAATACAACCGCACACATGCCCAGGGAGTTGCCACCTTCGGTCAAACGAATCTCCACTGGCGCTTCGTTCGGCACATAAATGGTGACAATGCCATCCGTCTGTGCCCAGTTAGGCGCGCCCTCATAGATAAAGGCATACACCAGAATCCGTTTAAAGGTATGCCATTGTTGCCCATTGATGTGCAGCCATTCGCCTTCGCTGATCGCCCCGGTGCGGTCATCGCCTTTAAGCTCAATGAACGGGTCACTGCGGAGTGAACCAAAACGGTTGCCGAGCGCTTGGATGGCGCTGATTGTGCCGTCACGTTGTTCGTACAGGCAACCGACATCCAGATCCACCCCCTTATTGCCGCCGCCAAACAAGCCCCCCAACAAACCGCCGCTTTTCGCTGCCGGAGCCTGGCCACGGTTCCAATTCAGATTGATGCGGATTTCGCCAAAGCCTTCGGTTTTCTTTTCCAGGCTTACGCGCGGCTTGGTTTTGTCCAGCGTCACCTTGCTTAAGGAAATGGGTTTTTTCGCGGGGCTGGGCGGTGGCGGGGCAGGTGGCGCAGCCGTTGGGGCAGGGTCGCTGATTTCCACCCCAAAATGTTCCGCCAACGGTTTCAGCCCACCGGCAAAGCCCTGGCCGACGGCACGGAATTTCCACTGCCCTTGGCGCAGGTACAGCTCGCCCAGGATCAGGGCGGATTCGACCATGCCGGAGGAGGGCAGGCTGGCTTGCAAGATGGCTTGCCCGGCGGCATTTTTCACTGTGACCTGGAGGCTGCTGAAGGCACCGAAGTTGGCGCGGTTTTCATGGATGGTGGCGGTGAATGCCACTTTTTCCGTGCTTGCCAGCAAGTTCGGCAAGTCGACGCTGAATTCTGCACGGCCAGCGCTGTTTGCCAGCAACGCAACGCTGCCATTGCCGGGACGCGGTTGGCCGTAAAACACCATGTCATCGTCACCGCGCACCTTGCTGCTGGCCGTCAGGGCAAAAGCGGAAATGTCCACTTCTGCACCGCTGACTTGAGTGGGCGACAACAGGACTTCAACAGATAGTTTCTCGCGTGGTACTGGGCAATTTGCCCCGGCCACCAGTTGCGTCACTGACATCGCAATGCTCCTTATAGGGCGGCCAATACCGCAGGCATCATGTCGTTGGCGATCGCGCCCGCAGTCGGTGCGCCCACGGCCTTCATTTGCCAGCCTGCGCCATCCCGGCTGACAATCGCCATCACCACGCCGGTATGCGCGCCTTTCTCCGAGAGGTTAAATTTTGCCAGTTCGGTATTGTTGGAGTCATCGACCAAGCGGCAGAATGCGCCCTCGACTTCATTGAATGTTTGCCCACGGAATGAACAGACCGTAAACGCCAAATGCGCCACGTTGCCCGGCAAGCGGGTCAGGTCGACGAAAATGGTTTCATCATCGCCATCCCCTTCACCCGTCAGGTTGTCGCCAGAATGCTTGATGGAGCCATCGCGGCTTTGCAATTGACGGAACCATACGACATCCAGCAGGTTCTTTTGCGCATCCAGCAACAGGCAGGAGGCGTCCAGATCGATTTCATCTGCACCGCCGCCGCCAAACAGGCCACCAAAGAAACCGCCTTTTTTCGGTGCTTGCGCCGGATCCCAGCCCAACCCCATGCGCACTTTACTCAAGCCAGCGCCGTTACTTTTTTCCAAGGAAATGCGTTGACCTTTGCTTAAACTTACAGCCATGAGAATCTCCGTCATTTTGTATTGTTGAGTAGCCACAATCTTAGCGGGTCGTTTATGTGCAAACAACACTCACCCATCAATGTCGGGTTATTTCAGCTTAGTGCTTGTAATTCCACGGGTTTGCTGACTTCACCGACCAGCAAACCGTAACGCAGGGGCGCAATGGCTGGGGTTCTCCCTTGCAGGCTTTGCAGGAAAACCTCCGCTAGGTTTACCCCAGCCAGGCACGCCATCCCAAAGCCGCCGGAGGGGCGTGGGTTGATTTCCAGCAAACGCGCCTCACCTGCCGCATTCGCCTTGAACTGGATATTGAACAGGCCATTCAGGCCGTAGTGCGTGGCCAAACGTTCAACCATGCCTTGGATCTCAGGGTTATTGTCGATTTCCTGCCCATACCCCGCCTGCGGATGCTTCTTGCGTTGGATGGCGCACAGCAATTGCCCGTCCCGTCCGGCGCAGTCCACACTCCATTCCGCACCCGGCAGATGTTCCATCACCAGCAGTTCGGGAAATTCCGGCGTGTGCCCCATGCCTGCCCGCAATTCTGCCAGTGGGATTTCATACTCAACGCCTTTGAGCAAATGCGTAATGCTGTCACGCTGCCTATCCAGAATCCGGAAGCCCAAACCAAACACCGAAATGGCCGGTTTCACGCACAACTGCGCATGCTGTTGCGACAAAACGGCCACGGCGTTATCGAAACCAGCGGCATCCTGCACGCGGATGCACGCCATCGCCGGAGCCACTGTTACAGGCAGATGTTGATAAAATTCACCCTTGTGGTTCAGGTGCTTGAGTGTTTCCGGCGTGGCGACCGCAATCACCTGCGTCCCCAACGCAGCGAATGCGGCGCGCTGTTGCCCAATGAGGCGCGCCTCTTTGGCGGCCCAGAAATGGCTGATGCCATGTTCCTGACAAAAATTCAAACACCACTCGACGTAAGCGGCCCCGGTTAATCCGGCAGGCTCCAGGTAAGCCTCATCCGCCGCGAGGAAGGCCGAAGCAACGGGGTTGTTATGCGAGTAAATGACGGCCAGCCCACCCTCAATACGGGCTTGGCGCAGGTTGTGGAACACGGAACTGATACTGGAAAATGTCTTGTTGAACCAAATGCGCATGGTATGCCTTGTTTAAAATTTTAATCATGATGCTGGGTAATGGGTATGCCCTGCCAGTGTAAATGATTTTAGGCATCGGCTTCGAAATTCTTGTTATCATCCCACGCATACTCATGTATCTCGGTAACAATAATTATGATGACTTTACCCTTGGGAGCCAACTTGCCGCTCACTGGAAACCGCTGGACAGTGGGCATCACCTTTCCACACAACATCCGCCATGACTTGGGGCTGGCAGTCTTGCCGGTGAATGAAGCCAAGCAATTGGTGGCCCCGCCGCAATTGGCCCATGCCAAAGCCGCAGACTGGGCAAGCATCCAACTGGATGAAGCGGGCACCAGTTACCGCCTCACGCTCGATGTCAGCGCCTTGCCCGCCCCGAACATTACCCGCTTGTGTGTCGTGCTGTACCGCTACGGGGCGCGGGGGCCGGTGAATGTTGGCGACGCAGTCAACGTGCAAATGGATGATGTGTTCAGCCACAGCATTGCGTTGGGGGAAATGCAGGCGTCAGCGCTGATTGCCGCCGAGTTTTACCTGCGGGCAGGGCAGTGGAAAGTGCGGGCGTTGGCGGAAACCTCCGCTTACGGGCTTGCCGCCCTGGGGCGCAGGATGGGCATGGACGTGGACGAAAGCTCGCCCTTCAGCACGCCGGGCAACCGCGAACAACTGCCCGGCAATTGGACGGGGACAGCCTTCCTGGTCGCCCCCAATGTGTTCATGACCAATGCGCATGTCGCCGATGGGGCAAGCCGCATCCGCCTGAGTTCGCTGCAAGGCAATCTGGACGCCGAACCCATTATCAGCGACAGCACCAATGACCTTGCCTTGCTGCGGGCAGCCGCACCCGCCCATTTGCAAGCGCTCCCATTCCGTAGCAGCGGGGTCGGTCTGGCGCAAAGCATCACCACCCTGGGCTATCCACTGGCGGGTTTGATGGGTGCTGGCATCCAGGTCACGCAAGGGGTGATTTCCGGCTTGTTTGGGGCGCACAACGATGTCCGTCTGTTGCAATTCACCGCCCCGATCCAGCCCGGTTCCAGCGGCAGCCCGTTGCTGGACGAAACCGGCGCGGTGTTGGGGGTGGTGTCGTCCACTTTCACCCATGCGCAAAACATGAATTTCGCCATCCGTCACAGTTTGGCGATTGCATTGATGGAAGCTGCCAATATCCAATACAGCCTGCAAAGCAGCATGCAAACATTGACAGCCGCACAGATGGTCACGCAGGCCCAAAACGCCATCTGGCGGGTGGAATGCGCCAGCTGACAGCGGTAAATGCCACCATCGAGGGAGTATAAAAATGATACAAATCCAAAAAGGACAACGCCTGAAGCTGGCTGAAATTGTCCCGGAACACACGGCTTTTTTGCTGCACGCCGACTATAACGGTGCTGGCGTCACGCTGGATTTTGCCTGTTTCGGGCTGGACGCCGCCGGGATGCTGTCGGACGACCGTTACATGACCTTTTTCAACCAGCATGTCACCCCATGTGGCGGCGTTGCCTTGCAAGAAAGTGCAACCGCCAGCAGTGCGGCCTTCAAGATAGACCTCCAGCGGCTTCCCGACACCATTGAACGCTTGGTGCTGACCGCCGCGATTGATGGTCAGGCGACCATGCACGATATTCCCAATGGCACCGTCAAGTTGGAGTCGCAGGGGAAAACGGTGGCGCAGTTCAGCTTTGCAGGGAGTGATTTTGAACAGGAACGGGCGGTGATGTTGGTGGAGCTCTACCGCAAAGCCGGGGTTTGGCGGATCAGTGCGACAGCGCAAGGGTTCAATGGCGGGCTGGATGCCTTGGTCAAACATTTTGGCGCGACCGTGGCGGAAGCACCGGCCCCTAGCACCCCACCGCCGCCAGTGGTGAACCCGGCGCGCATTTCCCTGGAAAAACGGCTGGAAACAGAAGCGCCCAAGCTGCTCAGTCTAGCCAAAAAATCGGCGATCTCCCTGGCCAAAGTCGGGCTGGAAAGCCACCGCGCGAAAGTCTGCCTGTGCCTTGACATTTCCGGCTCCATGAACCGCCTGTACCGTGACGGCCTGATCCAGGCATTCTCGGAACGGATTCTGGCGCTGGGTTGCCGTTTTGATGACGATGGGGAAATTGACGTGTTCCTGTTTGGCAGGCATGTCCATCAGCCAGCCCCCATGGGCATTGGCAATTACGCGACGTATATTGCCCGCATCATCCAACAACACCCGCTGGAAGGCGACACCCGTTATGGGCTCGCCATGCAGGCTATCCGCCGCCACTATTTCCCCGACGCCGCTGGGGGTGAACGCAAAACAACCTTGCAAGCTGACATGCCGGTCTATGTCATGTTTGTGACCGATGGCGGCACGTCTGACCAAGGCTTAACCGAAAAGCAATTGCGCTGGTCTAGCCAGGAACCCATCTTCTGGCAATTCATGGGCATCGGCAAAGGTCGCAAATCCCGCTCAAAACTGCTGGCGGCGTTTGCCAACTCAGACTTTCCGTTTCTGGAAAAACTGGATGAATTGCCGGGGCGCTTACTCGACAACGCAGGCTTCTTCTCGGTGGAATCCCCCAATGAGCACAGTGATGAAGCGCTTTACGACCTGATGATGGGCGAATACCCCGGTTGGATCACACTCGCCAAACAACAAGGAATCCTCCGTTAATGGCCTTAACCGTCACCCTCGAACAAGGCACGCTCAACCTGAGCATCGAAGCAGGCGCTTATTCCCCGGATGAGCTCTTTGGCTTTGCCCAACGCCGCAACCCGAAACGCGCCTTCCTGTTTGTCTCCAAGGTGCTGGGGCGGCATATCCCGGTATCCCCGGCGGTCATGCGCAACGCGACGGACGCCTTGGCCGCACAAATTCCCGCTGACCTGCCAGGGCCGGTGGCCGTCATCGGCATGGCGGAAACCGCCATTGCCCTGGGCGCGGGTGTGCAGCAGGCCCTCAGCCGCCAGCGTAACGACACGCTCTACCTTTGCACCACGCGCCATCCGCTGGATTTGCCCATCCTGGCCGAATTCCGTGAAGAGCACAGCCACGCCACCCAGCAAGTGCTGCACCTTCCCCAGCATCCTGCCGATATTGATTTGCTGCGGACAGCGCGCACCTTGGTGCTGGTGGATGATGAAGCCTCCACTGGCAAAACCTTCGCCAATCTGCTGGAAGCCTTGCAACGCGCCGGGCTAGACCAGTTTGAGCACATTGTAGCCACCACCCTTACTGACTGGTCAGGCGGTGCCGCCGCCCAGCGTTTGGGCCCGCGCGCCAGCGCCGTATCGCTGCTGGCCGGACATTGGCATTGGCAAGCCAACGATGCGCCGCTGCCGGAAATGCCGCAAGTCGATGTGCTGGGTACGGGCGAATGGCATCCCAACCCGGCCAATGACTGGGGGCGTCTGGGCGTGCGCCAACATACGCTTACCCCGCTTGCCCAGCAGTTGGGCGTCACCCCCGGCGAACGCATCCTGGTGTTGGGCACCGGCGAATTCGTCTGGCCGCCTTTCCTGCTGGCGGAATACCTGGAGCAGCAAGGCGCCAATGTGCAGTTCAGCGCCACCACCCGTTCACCGATTGCCCTGGGGCATAGCATCCAACAGCGCTATTGCCTGCACGACAATTACGGGCAAGGCATCGCCAACTTCCTTTACAACGTCGAGCCAAGCCATTACGGCCGTATCCTGCTGTGCAGCGAGCCGCCCGCCCGTTTGCTGGATCAGGAATTAATCAACACGCTGCGCCCCACTTGCCTGGAGTTTTACCCGTGAAGCCTTTATTGCTCACCGACCTGGATGACACCCTGTTTCAGACTGCCCGCAAAATGCCGCTGGATGCGGCGAAAATCCCTGCTGCGCAAGGTTTGCAGGGCGGCGTTATCAGCTTCATGCACCCTTGGCAGCACGATTTCATCCACTGGGCGCTCGGCTGCATGCATGTCGTGCCGGTCACCGCGCGGGGTATTGAATCATTTCAACGGGTGCAACTGCCGTTCCAGCACGCAGCCGTTTGTGTGCACGGTGCCGCCATCCTGAACCCGCAAGGCATGCTGGATGCAGACTGGCATGCATACATGCGGCAGCAGCTCGCCCCCTACCAGCCGCGCTTGCCCGCCCTGTTGGCCAGCGCGTTGCAAACGGGTGAAATGCTGGGGTTATCTTTACGCGGCTGGCTGGAATCGGTAGAAGATTATGCGGCTTACTTGGTGGTGAAGAGCAATGCTTCCCGCCCGGAAGACCTGCAACAGTTATTGCATGCCTTGCGCGAAACGCTCGACTTACACGGTTTCTACATCCACATGAATGCGAATAATCTGGCCTTGTTGCCAGACCCGGTGAACAAACGCGCCGCTGCCGCTGAAATCCTGCGGCGGCATACCGCTGCACACGGGCGTGTGCCGGTGTTTGGCCTGGGGGATAGCGTGTCGGATCTGGGCTTTATGCGCTTGTGCGATTTTGCGGCCTTCCCGCCGCCCAGCCAGTTGGGTGGGCAATTGCCATGAGTGCGCCGCAAGGTTTCCACGGCTCGTATCCGCCTGATGATGTCACGTTCCTGCTGCGCCTGACCGAATTGGAAGCCACCCCGGTCGAGGAAAAGGAACGCCTGATCCAGAGCGGCCAACGCCATTATTCCGAAATGATCAGCACGGAATCCGCACCTTCTGCAGAACATCAGGCGCTCTACCAACAGGCACTGGCTGACGGCTTGCAGCGGTTGGCGACAGAAGTGCAGCAATTGGCGGTCGCCTTGCAGCAGCGCCGCCCTGGCCGCCCGCTGGTGCTGGTCAGTTTCGTGCGTGCTGGTGTGCCCCTGGGGGTGCTGCTGGTGCGGGCGTTGCGCGACCTCGGGATGGAAAGCACGCATTACGGCGTCAGCATTATCCGCGACAAGGGCATTGACCAGGCCGCGCTGGATTGGATTGGGCAACGCCATGCCTTTGGTGACATCGTGTGGGTCGATGGCTGGGTTGGCAAAGGTGCCATCCACAGCCAATTGCAAGCTTCCCTCGGGGAACGTTACCCCGAGGGGGAAATCCCTTTTGCCGTGCTGGCAGACCCGACCGGCAGGGCATGGCTGTCCGCATCGGGGGATGACTGGCTGATCCCATTCGGCATTCTGGGGGCGACCGTATCGGGTCTGGTGTCGCGCTCCATCCTCACCCATGATGGCGGTTGGCATGCCTGCATGTATTACCAGCATTTGGCTGCTTACGATGTCAGCCAGGCCTTTATCAGCGAGGTCGACCATTACCGCCGCCAGTTGGCCGCCCAGCCCCCGCTGGAATGGTTGCCGGAACAGCGCCAGGCCTTGCAGGCGGCCTCCCGCCGCATCATCCAACATTTGGTTGGCAGGTATCAAATCCGCAATATCAACCGCCTCAAACCGGGGATTGCGGAAGCCACCCGCGCCGTCATGCGGCGGGTGCCGGAACATATTTTGATACAGCGGACAGATGACCCCAATATCCGTTTATTGCGCCATCTTGCTGCAATACGGGGCATTCCCCTGCAAGCGGTCGGCGATGAACTGGCCCCGTACCATGCGATAACCATAATCAAGAAGACGTCATGAGCACACGCATTTCCCCTTACCAATTAGGCGCCACCTTGTACATGCCAGCGACGCGCCCCGACTTGCCCGATGTCATTTTGCGGCAAAAAATCCCTGACCTACGCTCGATGGTGATTTGTCTTGAGGATGCCGTGCGTGAGGAGGAAATCGCCAGAAGTTTGGCCAGCCTGCAACACTGCCTGCACGAACTAAATGAGCAGGAAGGCCGGATGCGCCCTTTGGTGTTCGTCCGGCCACGCCACCCGAAGATGGCGCAGGAATTGTTGGCCATGCAGGGGATTGGCTGTATTGACGGTTTTGTGCTGCCAAAATTTGATAACCACTCATTTGCGGCCTGGCATGCAGTGATACGGGCCGCACCTTCCCACTGGTTGTTTATGCCCACACTGGAAACCGCGCAAATGCTGGATGCGGCCGCCGTGCGGGAATTGTGTGGACGCTTGCAACATGCCGGGATTAAGCCACGGATATTGGCCTTGAGGATTGGCGGGAATGATTTGTCTTCCTGCCTGCGGCTGCGCACCCATCGCGCCCATACCTTGTACGACGGCCCGTTGGGGCATGCGGTGGCCATGCTGGTGACGCAGTTTGCGCCCGCCGGATTCCACCTGACCGCGCCGGTGTTTGAATATTTTCAGGATCACACTATCTTGCAGGCCGAGTTCCAGCGCGATTTGCTGCATGGCCTGGTAGGCAAAACCGTGATCCACCCCAGCCAGATTGCGGTCATCCATCACGCCTTGAAGGTTGATAGCCGTGACTACGAAGCCGCCTTGCAGATTCTGGATGACACCATGCCTGCGGTGTTCCAGTTTGAAGGCGCCATGTGTGAACCGGCGACCCACCACCATTGGGCGGTGCAGATCATGGAGCGGGCGCAACATTTCGGTTGTTACCTGCACTCCGTCCCCATGGCCAGCACTCCACTGGCGGCTAGCCCTTAGGCGGGCAAAGCCCACTCGACCGGCGTCCTGCCGTTGGCTTGCAAGAATCCATTCGCACGGGAAAACGGTTTGCTGCCGAAAAAGCCGCGCCGCGCTGACAAGGGTGACGGGTGGGCGCTGGCGATGATGTGGTGGCGCTGGCTGTCGATCAGCTCCGCTTTCTTCTGCGCGTGGCTGCCCCAGAGGATAAACACCACTGGCTGTTCCTGGGCGCTGATGGCGCGGATCACCGCATCAGTGAAGCTTTCCCAGCCGCGTTTCTGATGGCTGCCTGCATTGCCCGCCGCCACCGTCAGCACGGTGTTCAGCAGCAGCACGCCCTGTTCCGCCCAGGCTTGCAGGCAGCCTGTGTGGCCATTGTTGATGCCCAGGTCGTCCTGCAATTCGCGGTTGATATTGAGCAGTGAGCGGGGCAGGGGGCTGACTTCCGGCTGCACCGAAAATGACAGGCCGTGCGCATGGCCGGGGGTAGGGTAAGGGTCTTGCCCGAGGATCACCACTTTCACCTGTTCCAGCGGCGTGCTTTGCAGCGCGTTGAAACGTTGTGCGGCAGGTGGCAGGAGCAGCTTACCGGCGGCCTCCTCGGCTTGCAGGAAAGCACCCAGCGATTGCATGTAGGGTTTGGAAAATTCTGCGCCGACAGCCGCCTGCCAGGATGGTGGCAACGGATCGTTCATGCCTGCTCCACTTCAAAGCCCACAATATTGCGGGATGCCTTGCTGAACTCCACCCCCAGCAGATGGATAGGCTGCTGCAAACCCCGGTATTTGTCGGCGTAAGCCTTGTCCCTGATTTGCTGCAATGCCCTGCCTTCCGGGGCCAGTTCCACCACCTTGAATTCGAAGATATACACCTGGGCATTAAACTTCAGGGTCATGTCAATCCGCCCCAGGTTGGTGATGTCTTCCAGTGTCACATTCAAGCCCAATGAGGCGAAATAGGAATAAAACACCGAGGCATAATAGCCTTCGTAACTTTGTATGTCGTTATTGGTGTACCAGTGATAAGGGATGCTGGCGAAAAAGCTCTGGAAAAGCCGTTTCAGACCGGCAAAATCGTTGGCTTCCAGCAGCCGGTACAATTGCAGGCTTTGCACCGCCTGTTTGGATTTGTCCTTGACCAGCACCGACAGCAGGGATTCATTCAGGCTTTGGTAGACCTCACGGTTAGGGTAACCCAGTGTGTAGAAATACTGCCCGCCGAGATTTTCCTCTTTGTGGATGGTCA
The DNA here is from genome assembly GCF_035668035.1 of Candidatus Thiothrix phosphatis. Classification (NCBI taxonomy): domain Bacteria; kingdom Pseudomonadati; phylum Pseudomonadota; class Gammaproteobacteria; order Thiotrichales; family Thiotrichaceae; genus Thiothrix; species Candidatus Thiothrix phosphatis. Next base: position 104,079 of record NZ_JAYMYJ010000152.1, read on the forward strand.
GGTAGCCGGTCTGGAACAACAGGGCTTCGGTGGTGATGTCATCCACGTCAAAGCTGGACAACATGCTGCTGCTGCTGATCATTTCCCCCAGATTCAGGCTTGGCACTTGCCGCTGGAACAGCAGATCCAGCAAAAAAGTCGGTGTGCCGGTTTCAAACCAGTAGCTCTTGAACTCACGCTTATCAAACAGTTGCAGAATATCGAACGGGTTGTAAACGCCTGTTCCCAGCCAGTGATAACCGTTGTACCACTCACGGATTTGGTTTCGGTTCAGACCCTCCAGTTCCGCTGCAAATATACTATCAATATCGTTGTCGGTATAACCACATAGGGTTGAATAACGCTTGTCCAGCGTAATGTCATTCAGATTGTTCAGGCCGGAAAACAGGCTGACCTTGGAAAACTTGCTCACCCCGGTCAGGAAGCTGAACTTGATATGCGCGTCGTAGTCCTTGATGTTGCCGTAGAAACCGCGCAGGAAATCACGGTTGGCGCGGGCGACTTCCGGGTATAGCAAGGCATCCAGAATCGGTTTGTCGTATTCATCGATCAGAATCACCACCGGCTGCCCGCTCTGCTGATGCAGCTTGACGATCAGGTGGGCAAAACGGCCACTCATGCTATCCACCTGCGGCGGTAACTGGTACTGCGCCTCCAGTAAACGTAATTGCGCATCCAGCGTCGCCACCAGGCTTTCTGTCTGGCGGTAATTTTCACCACCGAAGCTGAAACGCAGCACCGGATATTTTACCGACCAATCCCACTGTTGGTGGGCGGCCAGCCCTTCAAACAGCGGTTCATTGCCTTCAAACAGTTCTTTCAGGGTGTCGAGGAACAGGCTTTTGCCAAAACGGCGGGGGCGGGAGAGGAAATAATGCTTGCCTTCTTTCGCCAGCTTCACCGCCAGATGGGATTTATCCACGTAATAGTGGTTATTCCGGCGGATTTCGCTGAAGGTCTGGATACCGATGGGTAAAAGTTTGCGCTGCATCATGCTGGCCTGTTTGCTGCTGTTGCGCTGAGTTTAGCATGATCCACCAGCATGGCCTTGCTGGCGAAGATCAGGGCGGAGGAGGATTGCGCTCTATATTGCGTAACTATCGCCTGAAAAGCGTCTAAATCCGCACTATACTGCGGAAATGAAGACAGATTGCACTTTCGAGTTGTTTCTCAATGGCGCATGGCGTGAAGCTGGCGGTATGGCCTTGTTGGCGTCTGCAGATAAAGGCTGGCAAGGTGCCGCATATCTGGGCTATGCCGTTGACCATGCCATCGAGTATGCCGGACGGCGGGATGCGCCAGCCCTTTCCTGGACTTTTCCGGTCAGTCTTGCCCCTTTGCGGACTGCCGTCTGGCCAGGCTTTGTTATGGACTTGCTGCCCCAAGGCTATGGCCGCCAGGAGCTGTTACGTCAATTGGGTTTGCCGGGACGGGCGGAGGCAGGCGCAGACTGGCGTTTGCTGTTGGCGGGGGCTGGCGACCCTATCGGCAACTGCCGGGCGCGGGAAGCTTATGAGTGGCTGCAAGCACGGGATACGGCCCGGTCGCAAGGTTTCCCACTGGCTGAAGTGGCGCAGCGTGGGGAGCATTTTGCCGAGTATTTGGCAAATTACGGCTTGTTTGTGGCGGGATCTTCAGGCGTGCAGGGCGAATGGCCCAAATTGTTGTTGACTGAAGATCACAGCGGGCAATTTTTCCTGGATCATATATTGCAGGGGAGAGCCTTGTTTATCCCCCGCTTTGACCGTGAACTGACCTCCTCGGGGGTGCAGCGCCACGCCCAGGAAAGCGTGTATGCCCTGTGCCAATGCAGCGGTTTTGGCTCCCAATTGACCCACAATGCAGTTTGCACGGCATTGGCTTCTGGGCTGGCGGCAATGTGTGAACCATTGGCGGCATTGCCGGACAAGATGCGGCAATCAGGCGTTCCGGCAGGGATTGTGGAACGCTTTGCACCTTTATGCCGTGATGCCGCCGCACAGCTAGAGGCTTGTTGCTGATGGATCGGCGTTACAAGCCACTTTCGCCGGTTGAACAGCTTCAGCAACGCATCGCCTTGTTGGGGCAGATCCAACAACAGCCGGACATGCCGCTGGAGCAGGTGGTGCGCCAGTTGCGCACGGGCTTGCATTTGACCGTGGCGGAATATGCGCGGCTGACCGGGGTCGCTGCCCGGACTATACAGGCCATTGAAGCGGGAACGGCCAACCCCTCCGTCAATACGATTTACAGGTTGTTGCAACCTTTTGGGCTGACCTTGGGCGTAGTGGCTGCTGTTGCCCGCGACGGGCAAACCGGGCAGTGAAATGATGCCCAGCCCTCACACGGTCAAGTAACGCTGCACCAGCCCCTCATCCAGCGCATCCATTGCGCCTTCCGCCACCTGCCGCCCGCGATCGAGGATGCAGAACCGATCCCCGACCCTGCGCGCAAACGGCAGTTTCTGCTCCACCAGCAAGACGGTCAGGCCGGTTTCCTGATTGAGCTTGCGGATGATGTCGCCGATTTCATGCACGATGTTCGGCTGGATGCCTTCGGTGGGTTCATCCAGGATCAGCAGTTTCGGGTCCAGCACCAGCGCGCGGCCTATCGCCAGTTGCTGTTGCTGGCCACCGGACAAATCGCCGCCACGCCGCCCCAGCATTTCCTTCAGCACCGGGAACAGCCCGAAAATGAACGGCGGGATCGTGCGCACCTTGTCGCGCCGTGCAGGCAGGCCGATCAGCAGGTTTTCCTCCACTGTCAGCAGCGGGAAAATTTGCCGCCCTTGCGGCACATAGCCGATGCCTAGGTTGGCGCGGCGCTCGGCGTTGTATTGGAGCAGGTTTTCACCCTGGTATTGGATGTTGCCGCTGCGCACCGGCAGCAAGCCCATAATGCATTGCAGCAGGGTGGTTTTGCCGACGCCGTTGCGCCCCATCAAGACGGTGCACTGGCCTTCCGGCACCTGCATGCCGAGATCCCACAGGGTATGGCTCTCACCGTAATACTGGTTGAGTTTTTCAACAGTCAACATGGTTATTCTCCGGGATGGGGGGTTATTCCCCCAGATAGACTTCGATCACGCGCGGGTCGTCCTGCACTTCGTCCATGCTGCCTTCGGCCAGCACACTGCCCTGGTGCAGCACCGTCACCTTGCGGGCGATGGAGCGGACGAAATCCATGTCATGCTCGACCACCACCACCGCGTGTTGCCCGGCCAGCGAGGTCAGCAGTTCGGCGGTGCGGCCCATTTCCTGATGGGTCATCCCCGCCACCGGCTCATCCACCAGCAGCAGGTAAGGCTTTTGCACCAGCAGCATGCCGATTTCCAGCCATTGCTTCTGGCCGTGGGAAAGCGCGCCCGCCGGACGCCGGTAATGTTCCGTCAGGCCGATGGTGAGCAGGGTTGCGTCGATCTGCGCCTGCTGCTCGCCGTTGAGCTTCGCCCACAGGCTGTGCCAGACGCCTTTGTCGCCGTGCATGGCCAGCTCCAGGTTTTCCGCGACCGTATGCGATTCGAACACGGTGGGTTTCTGGAACTTGCGCCCGATGCCTGCGTTGGCGATTTCCGGCTCCGACATGCGCAACAGGTCGAGGGTCTGGCCGAAAAACGCCTTGCCGCTGTCCGGGCGGGTCTTGCCGGTGATGATGTCCATCATGGTGGTTTTGCCTGCGCCATTGGGGCCGATGATGCAGCGCAATTCCCCGGCGTCGATGTGCAGGCTCAGGTTGTTGATGGCCTTGAAGCCGTCGAAACTGACGTTGAGGTCTTCCAGGTAGAGGATCGTTTGGTGGCTGGCGTCTGGCCGCCCGGCCTCCTGTTTCCGCAGGTGCGCGCCTTCGCTCATGCTTCCGCCCCCTTGTGCAGCCAGCGGCTACGCCTGAGGTGGCGCGCCAGCCCCGCCAACCCTTGTGGCAGGTACAGCGTCACCAGCACGAACAGCGCGCCGAGCATGAACAGCCACGAATCCGGCATCAGCCCGGTGAACACGGTTTTGGCGTAATTGACCAGGATCGCGCCCATGACCGCGCCGTACAGCGTGGCACGCCCGCCGATGGCGACCCAGATCACCACCTCAATCGAGTTGAGCGGGGAAAACTCGCCGGGGTTGATGATGCCCACCTGCGGCACATACAGCGCGCCCGCGATCCCGGCCAGCACTGCCGACACGGTGAACACCCAGGCTTTGTAGTGCTCGACGCGGTAGCCGGTGAAGCGCGCGCGGCTTTCCGCATCGCGGATGGCGACCACCACCCGCCCCAGTTTGGAGCTGATGATGTGACGGCACAGCAGGTAGCCGCCCGCCAGCGCCAGCCCCGACAGCAGGAACAGCGCGATGCGGGTGCTGTCCGCTTGCAGGCTGAAGCCGAGGATGTCCTTGAAGTCGGTCAGGCCATTGTTGCCGCCGAAGCCCATTTCATTGCGGAAAAACGCCAGCATCAGCGCATAGGTCAGCGCCTGGGTGATGATCGACAGGTACACGCCCGTGACCCGCGAGCGGAACGCCAGCCAGCCGAACACGAACGCCAACAGCCCCGGCACCAGCGCCGCCATCAGCACGGCGAACCAGAACAGGTCGAAGCCATGCCAGAACCACGGCAGCTCTTTCCAGTTGAGGAACACCATGAAATCCGGCAGTTCCGGGTTGCCGTACACGCCCCGGTCGCCGATCTGGCGCATCAGGTACATGCCCATCGCATAGCCGCCGAGTGCAAAGAACGCGCCATGGCCGAGGCTGAGGATTCCCAGATACCCCCAGGCCAGATCCACCGCCACCGCCAGCAATGCATAGGTCAGGTATTTGCCCATCAGCGTGACCAAGTAAGTGGGCAGGTGCAGGAAACTGCCTTCCGGCACCAGCAGGTTCAGCACCGGCACCAGCACTATCATCAGTGCCAGCAGCGCCAGCATGATTTGCCCGCCTCGGTCGCCTTGCAGGATACGTGCAATCAACATGGCCTAATCCCCCGCCGCCCGGCCTTTTTGCGGGAACAAGCCGCGTGGCCGTTTCTGGATGAACAGGATAATGAACACCAGCACCAGGATCTTGGCCAGCACCGCGCCTGCCCACGGCTCCAGCACCTTGTTGATGACGCCCAGCGACAGCCCGGCCAGCAGTGTCCCCCACAGGTTGCCGACCCCGCCGAACACCACCACCATGAAGGAGTCGATGATGTAGGACTGCCCCAAGTTCGGCCCGACATTGGTCAGTTGGCTGAGGGCCACGCCCGCCACGCCCGCAATGCCGGAACCCAGGCCGAAGGTCAGCGCATCCACCCGCGCCGAACGCACCCCCATTGCCCGCGCCATCGCCCGGTTCTGCGACACGGCGCGCACCTGCAAGCCCAGGTGGGTCTTGCGCAAAATCATGAACAGTGCGGCGAACACCAGCAGGCAGAACAGGATGATGTACAGGCGGTTGAGCGTCAGCGACAGCACGGCGTTGATGTCCAGCGTGCCCGACATCCAGGCCGGGTTGGAAACCGGCACGTTCTGCGGCGAAATCACCGTGCGCACCAGTTGTTGCAGGATCAGGCTGACGCCGAAGGTGGCCAGCAAGGTTTCCAGCGGCCTGCCGTACAGGTGGCGGATCACGCTGCGTTCAATAAAAATCCCTGCCGCGCCGGAGACTATGAACGCGGCGGGAATGGCAATAAACAGTGAATAATCAATGAAATTCGGCATCAGTTGCTGCACCAGCCAAGTGGTGTACGCCCCCAGCATGATCAGCTCGCCGTGCGCCATATTGATCACGCCCATGACGCCGAAGGTGATGGCCAGCCCGATCGCCGCCAGCACCAGCACCGAGCCGAGGCTGAGGCCGAAAAACAGGGTTTCGGCGTAACCGTACAGGGCAATGCGCTCATCGATGCTTTGCAGTGCGTGTTTGGCCGCCGCCGCAATCTGCGGGTTTGCATGGCTGGCCAGGTTGGCCAAGCGGTTGCGCACTTTCGGGTGCAGGCTGCCGGAAACGGTTGCGATCGCCGCCAGTTGCCCTTCCGCCGAACCGTTGTTCAGCGCGGACATGGCAACCCCGAGCTGCATGGCTTCGTGGATGGCCGGGTTGGTTTCCTTGGCTGCCAGGGTTTGCAGCAAGGCGGCGCTGTCCGGGTCAATGGCGTCAAGCATCGCATTGACCGCTTGCAGGCGCACGCTGTCGTCCGGGCTGGCCAAGCTTAACCGGGCGATGCCTGCGCGCAGCTGTTTGCGCATGCTGTTGTTGATGGTGATCTTGCTGAAATTGCCTTGGTCGGCGCTGTCGACTGCATTGCCGGTGATGGCGTCGGTGAGCTGGCTGCCATCCAGCAAGGCGATGCGGTTGTCCTGCTTGTCGGCGTACAGCTTGCCGTTGAGCAGGGCTTCCAGCCAGCGTTGCGCGTGCGCCTCGTTGCTGTTGGCCAGCAGCTCGATGGCATTGGCCTTTTGCTGGAAAGAGGGGTCTTGCAGCCAGAGCGCGGCTTGTTGCAGCGGGGGCAGGGCGGCGGGTTGCGCGCCACTGCTGGCGGCTGGCGCATCCGGCGGCGCGGCGGCGGGGGGCTGGCTGGCCGGATCAGCTTGGCTGGCGGCTGCCGCCATCAGCAGCAGGGCGGCCAGGAATGCGGCGAATCCTGTGGTGGTCTTCAACGCCATAATGAACCGTCCGTTGGGGTGAGGGGAGAACAGGGCGTCCGCCCGCCGTTCCCGGCGACCGGGCGGGACGCCCAGCAGTGCTTGGAAGGTCAGAGGTTAATCATTTTCTGATCACTTGTAGTTCTGGCCGGAACACTTTTTGGTTTCGGTATTGTAGTTACCGCACGGTTTACCGCCTGTTTTCTCGCCAGTCCAGTCGGCTTCAATGACCTTTGAGGAAGGCAGGTAGTCAGACCATGCGTCGCCGGGAACTTCTTTGTCGGTTTTCCAGACCACATCAAATTGGCCGTCTTCCTGGATTTCGCCAATCAGCACCGGCTTGGTGATGTGGTGGTTGGGCAGCATTTTGGCGGTGCCGCCGGTCAGGTTGGGTGTGTCCAGGCCGATGATGGCTTCCGCCACTTTGTCGGGGTCGGTCGTACCGGCTTTTTCCACCGCCTTGACCCACAGGTTGAAGCCGATCATGTGCGCTTCCATCGGGTCATTGGTGACGCGCTTGTCGTCCTTGATGAATGCATGCCACTGTTTGATGAAGGCTTTGTTGGCGGGCGTGTCGACGCTCATGAAGTAGTTCCAGGCCGCCAGATGGCCGACCAGCGGCTTGGTGTCGATGCCGGAAAGCTCTTCCTCACCCACGGAGAAGGCCACGACCGGAATGTCTTCCGCCGAAATGCCTTGGTTGCCCAGCTCCTTGTAGAACGGCACGTTGGCGTCGCCGTTGATGGTGGAGACCACCGCCGTTTTCTTGCCTTCGGAGCCAAATTTCTTGATGTCGGCGACGATGGACTGCCAGTCGGAATGGCCGAACGGGGTGTAGTTGATCATGATGTCTTTTTCATCGACCCCTTTGGCTTTCAGGTAGGCTTCCAGAATCTTGTTGGTGGTGCGCGGGTACACATAGTCGGTGCCAGCCAGCACCCAGCGTTTCACGCCCAGGTCGTTCATCAGGTAATCCACTGCCGGAATCGCCTGCTGGTTGGGTGCCGCGCCGGTGTAGAACACGTTTTTGGAGGATTCTTCCCCTTCATATTGCACCGGGTAGAACAGCAGGCCGTTCAGCTCCTCAAATACCGGTAGGACGGATTTGCGCGAGACGGAAGTCCAGCAGCCGAAAACCGCCGCCACCTTGTCCTTTGCCAGCAGTTCACGCGCTTTCTCGGCGAACAGCGGCCAGTCGGATGCCGGGTCGACCACCACGGCCTCCAGCTTCTTGCCCAGCAGGCCGCCTTTCTTGTTCTGCTCGTCGACCAGCATCAGCATGGTGTCTTTCAGCGTGGTTTCGCTGATCGCCATGGTGCCGGATAGGGAATGCAGCACGCCCACCTTGATGGTGCCGTCCGCCGCCGCCAGGGTGGAAAGCCCCAGTGCCATGGCTGCGCCGACCGTCAGCAGGGTGCGTTTCAGAAATGTGTTGAGGGACATGTAGCGACTCCTGAATGTAAGGGATGCGGATTATTGTCCAGCAGGAATTGTGCCAACGTGAATGCGCCATGAACAGGCGGGAAACCTTTCGCCAAGGGGGCATTGACTGGGCGGCATGCACCACGGTCAGGGCGTGCGCTTGGTTCGCCGCATCACGCTGGCGCATATTTCCCGGAGCGTTGGCTGTCGGCGTGCCTCGGCTTAAGTGTTACGGCCCCACAGCCGACATCTGATTGACGTTTTGCTGGATGTTGCCGACATTGGTGTTCAGGGTGCGGAAATGTTGCGCCATGCTGCCGACTCCCTGGTTGATGCTGCCGACATGCTGGTCCATCGCGGTGACGTTGGCGGTCATGCCCGCAAGACTGGCCTGCATGCCGCTGACATCCCTGTTCATGCCCGTCATCTGCTCGTTGATGACCGGCATCAGCTTGATGTCCTCCTCCATGTTGGCGACATAGCCGGTCATGTCATGCATGCGTTCGGCGACCCGCCCGAAATATTCATGCATGGAAACCATGTCCTTGATCATGGTGCGGAATTCCTGGGTCATGACGTGCATGAAGTGCAAGTTGAGCAACGCCAGGCAGGCCAGCAACACCAGCACCACGCGGATCACGGCGTTGGCCTTGGCGCGCTCCTGCGCAATCGTCAGGCCGCCTTGCACCACCCGTTTCTCCAGCTCCTGTACGGAGGCCAGGATCTTGTTCAGTTTGTCGGGTTCCATGGTTTTCACCCGCTTACCAGAAAGGGTTCATGGTGTTGAACATGCGCATGGGTTGGGACAGCTTGCGCACGTCGCGGCGCATCTGGTAGACGTTTTGGTCCATGTAATAGAAGGATTGGGTCATGTCGTTGATGTTGTAGGTCAGGGGGGACATATTCTGGTTGATGCGGGTGATGTGCTGGCCCATTTGCTGTACGTCCGCCCCCATGAGGCGGGTGTTGCTGCGCATGTCGTCAATGTTTTTGGTGATGGCGGGCAGGGCGCTGACATGCTGGCGCAGCGCGTCCACATTGCCGCGCATGGTTTCCATGTCGGTGGTGATGCTGCTGAAATACTGGTTCATCTGGTTGATGGTGTTGCCCAGTTGCGGCAGGAAGCTGGAAAGGATGGTCACCATGACCGACATCAGCAAAATCAGCACCGCAATGGCGATGAAGGTGATGCGGTACAGCAGGTTGATGCGTTTGATGGCTTCCTGCTGGCGTTCCTGCTGCATGGTGATAATGTTTTGCAGCTTGAGCAGGGTCTGCTCCAGCGTGGTTTCCGGTGTTGGCGTCACTTGAACTCCCGTTTGCGTCCAAACAAAAGGTACAGGATAAACAGGAACAGGAGCACGATGGTGGCGGTCATGGTCATGTTTTCCTGCAATGAGCGTTTGACCCCGCCCAGCAGATCCTCTTCCGGCGCCACCAGCAGCAGGCTCCAATCCGCGCCGAAGCTTTCCCTGAAGCGCAAGATGACGGCGGCGTAGCCAAAGCCGTCGTGGCTGAACCAGATGGTGTTGTCGCCGGTTTCGTCGCTATAGGGGCGTCTGGCCGGTTGCGCCTGTTGGTACAGTTTCCAGGCTTTGGCCACCCAGGCATGGTCGTCACTGAGCATGTCCATGGTCGCCAAGGCGCCGGTCTGCCGGATGGATTGCTTGGCGGTGTTGGTCAGTTTCAGGCGCGTAGGGTAAGCGACCAGCTCGTTGTTGTCATTAATGATGAGCGCCATGTCGCGGCGGCCAAAGGTTTGCTTGTTGAGAAAATCCGACAACCCATCGAGGCTGATGTCAGCGCCGAAGACGCCCTGCAGGTGGCTGGCAGTGTCGAAATAGGCGCGGGAAACGGTGATGCCCAGCTTGCCGGTGCTTTCGAAGCGGTACAGCGGCGTGAATTGGGGCGCGTTGCCCGCCTGCTGTTGCGGGTACCACGGGCGGGTGCGGGGGTCGTAGCCGTTCACCTGGTCGGTGTGGGCCAGTGGCGAGTAATCCGGGGCGCGGAAGGTGGCATATTCCAGGGTGCCGTTGTCGTTGTCCTGGTGCTGTATCACCCGGGTGGAGGGCTGGGGAAGTTTGCGCGCTTGCAGCATATTGCCTTGCGTGTCGGCCAGGAAAATGGAGCTGATGTAATCGTGCAACTGCAATTCCCGCCAGAACAGTTTCAGCCAGTCATCCTGGTAATGCAGGATGCTGTTGGGCGCGGCGACCGATGAGGTGGCGATGATGACGTTGGTTTCCAACTGGGTTTCCGCCGCCGCAAAAATGTCGTCGGTGCGCTGGATGATAATGTCGCCGATGCCCAGCATCAGTTTCCGGGACAGTTCCAGCGCGGAGTTGGTGGTGCGCTGGTAGGCGCTGACAATGGCGGTCACCACCGCCGCCAGCAACAGGAGGGTGAAAATGAAGGTCAGGATTTTCTTGAGGGTGCTGACCACCGAGTTCATGACTTCCGGGCAAGGGATGATTTGGTTTCTCACAGTGACGTGCATGACCTTTGGCAAGACTGAGGGTTTGTATTGTACCTGTTGTATCCCTAGACTTGCCTGAATCCACTATCCCTAACCCCTGAATAGCACGCGGCACCATGACCCAGGATTTCTTCCACAAATATTCGCCTTTTCTCCGGGCGCTGCCCAACGCCTTGCTCCACGACATATTGCGCGGCGAAATCACCCTGCGCGCCATGAGCCTGGTCTACACCACGCTGCTGTCGCTGGCACCGTTATTGGCATTGAGCTTTTCCGTGCTGAAAGGGTTTGGCGTCCATAACCAGATGGAGCCAATCCTGTTCAGCCTGTTGGCGCCGCTGGGGGCGAAGGCGGGGGAGTTCACCCAACAGATCCTCGGCTTCGTCGACAATATCCGGGTGGGGGTGCTGGGTGTGACCGGGCTGGCCATCCTGCTCTACACCGTCGTTTCGCTGATGCAGAAGATTGAAAACGCCTTCAACCACATCTGGCGGGTGAAGCGGCCACGCTCGCTGGCCGCCCAGTTCCGCGATTACCTGAGCGTGGTGATGGTCGGGCCAGTGCTGATGTTTTCGGCGCTGGGGGTGTGGACATCGCTGCAAGACATTGCGTTGGTGCAGGCCATCACCCAGGTTGAGCCGTTTGGTTCGCTGCTGGCGATGCTGCTGAAACTGTTGCCCGTTGTCCTGGTGGTGCTGGCTTTCACGTTTCTGTACCTGTTCATGCCGAATACGCGGGTGCAGCCACGGGCGGCATTGGGTGGTGCCTTGGTTGCGGGCGTGGTTTGGCAAGTGGCGGGGTGGCTGTTTGCGTCATTCGTGGTCAGTTTCGGGCAACAGACGGCGATTTACTCCATTTTCGCCAGCCTGTTCCTGTTCATGCTGTGGCTGTATGTGGGCTGGGTGATTGTGTTGACGGGGGCGCGGCTGGCGTATTACTTCCAGTACCCCGATGCAGTGCGGCTGAACCAGCAGCCGGAGGAAACCAGTGTGCAGGCCCGCGAATTGCTGGCAGTGTCGATCCTGCGCGAGATCGGCCAGCGTTTCCTGGACAAGCGGGCACCGCCAACGCTGGATGAGCTGCGTAAGGTCATTCCGGTTTCGCGTTTCCTGTTGGAAGATTCCTTGCAAGACCTGATCAGTTACGGTGTCCTCTGCCGTGATGACAATGAGCCGCCGCATTATCTGTTGCAGGTTTCACCGACCACCCTGACGGTGGCCGATATTCGCCAGCATTTCTGGCAGGGGACAGCTGAACAGCAACAGCAGGCCCGCGACATCCAGCGACAGACCGGCTTGGATGGCCAGTGGTTGGAGGAAGTCGCCCTGAACCCGCATTGGACGGTGCAGGCCCTGTTGGAAAAGCATCTGGGGGCTAGCAGCAAAACCTGACGCAAGCGGCAGCGTTAACGCAGCCCGGACAAATCAAACAACTGGCCGTATTCGCGCATGGCGTAGCGGTCAGTCATACCGGCGATAAAATCGGCTATCGCCCGCGCCCGCCCGGCATCGCCCTCATCGGTTTCGTACTGGCGGGCGAACGCTTGGAATTTGGGCGTCAGCAGGCGCACGTCCTGCATGTAGGCATCAAACAGCGCCCGCACCACTTTGCGCGCCCGCCAGGCCATGCGGTAGACGGTGGGGTGGAAATACAGGTTTTCGCGCAGAAATTTCTTCAGCACATTTTTCTGGCTGCGCATGTCGTCGCCATAGCGCATCAGGGTCAGCGGTTGGTTGCGCACATCCGCCAGTGTCTGGACGCCGGAAGCCTGGATCGCCGCCTGGCTGCTTTCGATCAGGTCGATGACCATCCTGCCGATCATGCGCCGCAATACCTCGCGGATCAGCCGCCGCCCCTGCAAGCCGGGGTGTTGTTGCGCCACCTGCTGGTATTCCCGTGCGAATACCGGCACTTCCTGCAATTGCGCCAGCGTGATCAGGCCGGAGCGCAAGCCATCTTCAATGTCGTGGTTGTTGTAGGCGATTTCATCCGCCAGATTGGTCAGCTGCGCCTCCAGCGACGGTTGGGTTTTGTTGAGGAAACGCGCGCCCACATCACCCAGTTGCCGCGCATGCTTGACGGCGCAATGCTTGAGGATGCCTTCGCGGGTTTCAAATGTCAGGTTGATGCCGGGGAAATCGGCGTAGCTGTCTTCCAGCCAATCGACCACGCGCAATGACTGGATATTGTGCTCAAACCCGCCGAACGCTTTCATGCAGTCATTAAGCTCATCCTGCCCAGCATGGCCGAACGGGGTATGGCCGAGGTCGTGGGAAAGCGCAATCGCTTCGGTGAGGTCTTCATTCAGGCCCATGCTACAGGCGACCGAGCGGGCGATCTGCGCCACTTCCAGCGAATGGGTCAGGCGGGTGCGGTACAAATCGCCTTCGTGGTTGACGAACACCTGGGTTTTGTATTCCAGCCGCCGGAACGCCTTGGAGTGGATGATGCGGTCGCGGTCGCGCTGGAACTCGCTGCGGTATTGCGGCGCAGGCTCCGGATGGCGACGCCCCTGGCTGTGTTCCGGGTCGGCGGCGTAGGTGGCGGTAAAACGTATCATCACATTGCCCCGCGCATCCGGCAGGTTGTCGGCAGATTGCTGAACATACGGGTTAAGTCCTTGATCAGGTTAACGTTGGAGCCGTCCATATGCCGCCACTTTAACGCGGCTTCATCGGTTTTGGAACCCAGGAAAATATTCATGGGCGCAACCCCCTGATGCTTATGGGCAGCCGCTATGCCGTCGCCGCTGGGCACCATTCCTGCAAGGTGGCCGCCAGGGTGTTCATCTGGATGGGCTTGGTCAGGCAGGCGTTCATGCCCGCCGCCAGATATTCCAGTTCATCGCCTTTCATGGCGTTGGCGGTCAGGGCAATGATGGGGACATCTTGCGCCAAATGTTCTGTCCGAATCCGTTTGGTGGTTTCCACGCCGCTCATGCCAGGCATTTGGATATCCATCAGTATCAGGGCAAACGCTGCTTCTTGCAGGCATTCCAGCGCCTGAAAACCATTTTCCGCCAGCGTGACCTGGTAGCCCAATTTTGTCAGCATCCCTTTCGCCACCATCTGGTTCACTTTATGGTCTTCCACAACCAAGATGTGCGGGCTGGGCGTTTCCTGCCCAGCGGCGTCATGGCGGGGTGCTGCATGGATAGGGGCCGTTTTGGCTGATGGCGGATTTGCTTGGGCCGAAGGCTTGTCGGTGTCCAGCAATTCCAACAGCTTGTTTTGGGTGACAGGTTTTTGCAGGCAATGGCAAGCCGGGCTGAGGGTGTTGAGGATACAGTGGCTGCAACCATTGTTCTGCAAGGTGAGGTTGCAGGCTTTGATGGGGTAGGGCAACTGCCGCAATTGGGTCAGTTGCCCGTTCAGTTGCGCACGCTGCTCGTCCGGGAAGCTGGTGTAATCGCAAATAAGCCAATCAAACTTGTGGGTGGCCAGCAGGGTATTGGCGTGCCCGATGCTGTTGGCGATGTTGACGGTTGCGCCAATGTGTTCAAGTTGTTCGCTGACAAGGCTGGCGTGCAATGGCGGGTGGATCAGCGTCAAGCAGCGGGTATGCGGCAAGGGGCTGTGCAACCGTTGGTTAGAGTTTGTCCTGGCTGGTATTTCAAACCAGAAGGTGCTGCCGTGCCCTGGGCAACTGTCCACGCCGATTTCCCCGCCCATCAGTTCAACGAGCTTGCGGCTGATCGCCAGGCCCAGCCCGGTGCCGCCGCCATTATGTTGGTCGTAACGGCTGATCTGGCTGAAGGCCCGGAATAGTTTGGATTGCTTTTCTGCGGAGACGCCAACGCCGGAATCTTCCACCTCAAACCGCAGGAGGTTGGGTTTTTCGTGTACAGGGTATATCCGCAAAATGATCTGCCCGGTTTCGGTGAACTTGATGGCATTGCCCAGCAGGTTCATGAGCACCTGGCGCAGCCGTAGCGCATCCCCTTGCAGCAAATCCGTCACATCCCGGTCAACAATGGAAAACAAGGCCAGATTTTTCTGGGTGGCGATGATTCCCATGGTTTCCAGGATGCTGGGCAGGGTGTCCCGCAGGTTGAAGGGTTCGTCCACCAGCTCCAGTTTGCCTGCTTCCAGCCGGGAAATGTCCAGAATATCGTTAATGATGCCCAACAGGGCCTGCGCCGATTGCAAGAGGGTTTCCAGCAGCTTGCTCTGGTGGCCATCCAGCCCGGTGTCCTGCAATAGGGTCGCCATGCCGATGACGCCGTTCATGGGGGTGCGGATTTCATGGCTCATGGCGGCCAGGAAGGCGCTTTTGGAACGGCTGGCCGCCAGCGCCTGGTCACGCGCATCCACCAGTTCGCGGGTGCGCTCCTCCATGCGCAACTCCAGTGAATCCGCCAGCGCGCGCAGTTCCTGGTTGCTTTGATACAAGGCCAGGCTTTTGTTTTCCAGCAATTGCTCCGCTTGTTTACGGGCTTTTTTTGCCCGGTCCAGACGGCGTTGCAAGCGGATAATTTCGTCGCTCATGCTTGATCCATCCGGGTGATGTGGAATTCAACATGCGTGCCGTGGCTTGCCGGGTATTCGATTGCCTCCAGGTGCGCCTTGACCTGATAGTGCTCCAGGCAGCCTTCGATCAAGCCTTCCGCCAAATCTGCAAACGGGTGCCGGGAACGGTAGGTCATGGTGAGTTTGCGCCTGCCTTCCCGGGTGGTTTCAAAGGTGGGCAGTTCGGCGTCAGGGTAGAGCTTGCGCACTTCGGTATGGACGTGGTCTTCAATGGATTCCAGAAAATCAAACGCATCCGGCGCATTGTCAAAAAACAGCGGATATAGCTTGACGAACCGCCCAAACAGGTATCGCCCGAAGGTTTTGACCAAGGCAGGCGTCGGTATGCCGGTTTTGCGGGAAAGTGTTTGCACCAGCGCCACCATTTCCGCATGGGGATAGGTTCCTACGGCGGTGTAAACCCCACCTGAGGCCAGTTCTGACCCGTCGATAATGTCATCGGCCATCTCGGCGGAAAAGCTGCTTTCCACCATTTCCAGGAATTCCGTGAACACCAGGCCTTTCATCAGGATGCCCTCCGTTATTGTTGTTCTGGGCGGGAGGCTGTATCAGCAGGCGACAGCATGGGCATCCAGCCATTGTTGGACGCGGGCATACTCATGACGCAGTTGTTGCAGATGGGTTCTGGCCAGTTGCTGGTTCTGGTTGTCCTTGTAGGCCTCCAGCAGACGGGCGAACTCGGCCATTTCAAAGGCACCGACCAGCTTGCTGCTGGATTTGAGCTTGTGGCAGATGACACCTACCGCGACACTGTCAGCGTCCTCGATATGCTGCTGAAGCAAGGGCAGCACTTGGTCGGCATCCGCGCGGAAGCAATCCACCAGTTCGGTGAATTCATCAGCCATGATTTCCAGTAATTGGGTATAGGTTTCTTCATCGACGGGGGAAGCTGTCATTGTTGTCATATTGGTGACCCGTTATCGCTATATGATTAGTAGGCAAGACGGTATGCCGCCTGCCGGAAATGTTTTTTATAATATAAATCTATCTAGACATTCTTTTTGCTGATGGTAGCATGGTTACAGGCGAGTGTTAATAACCTTATAAAAACAGTTTTCCCCATGAACATTCTTGTCGTAGATGACGCCCGGGACATGCAACTGATCCTGCGTCGAACCCTGACCTTGATGGGACACCAGGTCATGCTGGCTGACGATGGCCAGCAGGCATGGCACCTCATCCAACAACATAATTTCCAGGTCGTCATCAGTGACTGGGTAATGCCGGTGATGGACGGCCCAACCCTGTGCCGCACCATCCGCGCCGCCAACCTGCCTTATTACGTCTATGTCATCCTGCTCACCGGCATGTCCGGCAAGCAAAGCCTGATCCAAGGGATGGATGCAGGTGCGGATGATTTCGCCACCAAACCGATTGTCCGGGAGGAGCTGGAAGTGCGTTTGCGTGCCGCCGAACGTGTCCTGGATTTGGAGCACACGCTGGAAGAGAAAAACCACCGTCTCGAAACCGTCAACCGTTCCCTTTCACAAGCCCAGGCCGTTATTCAAAATGACCTGGAGCGCGCCGCCATTTTGCAGACCGGGGTGCTGCCCCGCCAGAAACTGTTTGGGCGTTTGTGCGTGGATTGGTATTTTCAGCCTGCCCAATACATTGGGGGTGACACCTTCAATTATTTTCCGGTGAATGATGACCTGCTGTTTTTCTACTCGATTGATGTTTCCGGCCATGGCATTTCGTCCGCGTTGCTGTCCATGTGCCTACAAACCCTGTTGAGCTCTACGGGCGAGCTGTGCTGTATAGAGGAACTCACCCAGGAAAACGCCAATGAATTTCCTACCCGGCTGGCTGAACGCCTGAATTATCACCTTAACCACATGCTGGATACTGGGGATCATTATTTGACCCTGATCGTGGGCTTGGTGGATACGGCGGAAGAGCGTTTGTATTTTGCCCAAGCCGGTCATCCGCAGCCATTCCTGCTCAATCCGGCGACGGGGGCGTTGGAAAAAATCGAATGCACCGGCTTTCCGATAGGCCTGTTGCCGGATATGGAGTATGAAACCATCCAGAAGCCATTTCCGCCCGGCAGCCGTTTCATCATGTATTCCGATGGGCTGCTGGAATTGCAAAAACCTTCCGGAGAGCCGTTCACTGAGGCCGACTTGCAAGAGCATTTGCAGGATCTGATGGAATACCCAGCCAGCCAGGTCATGTCCCATCTGGGGGATAAGCTGGGCTTGACTAAAGCTGGCGTTGGCAAGCCGGATGACATTTCCTTGTTGGTCATAGATTTTTGCGGCTAGTCAAATATATTTTTTATGGATATAGTTAATTCTTGAATCAATAAATTACAACAACATTAATCAAGAGGAGAACAATAATGAAGCACTCTACTCGCACTGAAGGTGAATTCACCATCGTCACCATTGAAGAATCCCGTATGGACGCCGCTGTCGCGCCTGAATTCAAGAACTGCATCGCCCAATTGCTGGCAGGCGGCGCCAACCGGCTGGTGCTGGACATCAGCAGCGTGCAGTTTATGGATAGCAGCAGCCTTGGCGTCCTGGTCAGCCTGTTGAAAATGGTGGGCAATCGTGGCGACCTGATGATTGCGGGTGCCAAAGGGATTGTTGCCGACTTGTTCAAATTGACCCGTATGGATCGGGTGTTCCGCATGGTTCCGGATGTGGGAAGTGTGCTGGGAACTGTTGCAGCCTAATTTTTGAGTAAAATAATAGCGAGGGTGACTGATCCATGAAAGCGATGATTCTGGCCGCAGGAAAAGGGACGCGGGTGCGCCCCATCACCGATGAGGTGCCAAAGCCCATGATTCCCATCCTGCGCAAGCCGGTGATGGAATCCATCATTGAACTGTTGCGTTCCCATGGTGCCAACGAGATTGTGGTCAATACCAGCCATCTCTCATCCGTGATCGAAAACTATTTCCGGGATGGCTCCCAGTTGGGCGTGGAAATCGCCTATTCCTACGAAGGCTGCATGACGGATGAAGGGCTGGAAGGCAAAGCGCTGGGTTCGGCGGGGGGCATGAAGCGGATTCAGGAGTTTTCCGGCTTTTTCGATGAAACCTTTATCGTTTTGTGCGGCGATGCATGGATTGACCTTGACATTGGTGAGGCGTTGCGGCGGCATCGGGAGAAAGGCGGCCTCGCCTCCATCATTTTGCAGGAGGCACCGCGTGAGGAGGTCTACAAGTACGGCGTGGTGAAGCTGGAAGAGAACCAGCGCATCGTGAAGTTTCAGGAAAAGCCCAATCCGGCGGAAGCGGTTTCCAACCTGATCAATACGGGGATTTATATCTTCGAGCCGGACATTTTTGAGTATATCCCGTCCGGTGTGGAATACGACATTGGTGGGCAACTGTTCCCGGCATTGGTGGCGGCGGGTGAAGAGTTTTACGGCTTGCCGATGGATTTCCAGTGGTTCGACATCGGCTCCGTTTCCGGCGTGTGGGCGGCGACCCGGATGGCGTTGCAAGGAAAAATCCATGGCTTCCAGATGCCGGGCAAACAGGTGAAACCGGGTATCTGGACAGGCATCAACGTCAGCATCGACTGGAAACAGGTGACGATGACGCCCCCGGTTTATATTGGCGGCAGCAGCAAAATTGAGGCGGGGGCGAAGATTACAGGCCCCTGCATGATTGGTGCAAACTGTGTGGTGGAAAACGGCGCGGAAGTCACCGAGTGCCTGATTGGCGACTATACCCGCATTAGCGGCATGGCTTCGCTGGACAAAAAGCTGATTTTCGGTGGCGATTGCATTTCCCCGGATGGCGGCGTGATGAATGTCGGTGAAGCCCAGATTCGCTGGCTGGTTGACGATATGCGCCGGATGCTGAATCCAGGTGACCTGCATGACATGATGCTGTTCAGCAATATGCTCAGTTTCCACGAGACGATTGCGCAGGAAAAGGAGGTGGCCTGATGGATGCGGATTACCGGGAATACCATATTCGTCTTTCCATCGACAGCCGTCTGGAGCAGGTGCGCATCCTCTCCGGTGCCTTGCGTGGCATCGGCCAGGAACTGGCGCTGTCGGAAGACAAGCTCGGGCAACTTGAGCTGATTCTGGTGGAAGCCGTCAACAACGTTATCGAGCACGCTTACCAGTTGCAGGGAGGCAATGATGTGCATGTGCGGGTGGAATATAGCCCGCAGCAAATGCACCTGGTCATTTCTGATCACGGCCACGCCATGCCTGAGGAGTTACATGCCGGGTTCAACGGGATGCCGGATCCGGAAGGGCTACCGGAAGGCGGCTGGGGGATGGGGCTAATCCAAGCGTTGGCGGATTCCACCCATTATATCCGGGACGCCCAGGGCAACCACTTGTATGTCAGCAAGCAACTGGCCTGACAGGCATGTTTGAATGCTGAAAACGTGGATGACAAGCAAAACTGACGTTTGGCTTGTCATCAGCGCGCCCGTTGCAGCACCCGCTTGAGCGCCGCTGTATCGAAATCAGCGGTGACGACGGCTTCGCCCAGCGATTTCATCAGCACTAACCGCAAAGTCCCATCCAACACTTTCTTGTCGACCGACATGTAGCGGGTGAAATCATCGCCCGACATCTGCGCCGGTGGGTCAACCGGCAGTCTGGCACGTTGCAAAATATGACGCACGTAAGCCAGCTCCTCGGCGGAAAGCCAGCCCATTTGTTGCGAGAGTTCCGCCGCCATCACCATGCCGGTGGCGACCGCTTCGCCGTGTAGCCAGTTGCCATACCCCATCGCCGCTTCAATCGCATGGCCGAACGTATGCCCAAGGTTCAGCAAGGCGCGCTGGCCAGATTCGCGTTCATCCGCCGCCACGATTTCCGCCTTGTGTTCACAGGAACGGTAAATGGCGTAGGTCAATGCCTCCGGGTCACGCGCCAGCAGTTTGTCCATATTGGCGTCCAGCCATTGCAGGAAGACGGGGTCGCGGATTAGGCCGTATTTCACCACTTCGGCGATCCCGGCGCTAAGTTCACGGTCTGCCAGCGTATTGAGCGTGTCAGTGTCGATCAACACGCATTGGGGCTGGTGGAATGCGCCGATCATATTCTTGCCCAGCGGATGGTTGACGCCGGTCTTGCCGCCGACGGAAGAATCCACCATCGCCAGCAAAGTGGTTGGAATCTGGATGAAATTGACGCCACGCTGGTAACTGGCGGCGGCGTAACCGCACATGTCGCCCACCACGCCACCGCCCAAGGCGACCAGGGTGGTTTTACGGTCAGCTTTTTGTTCCAGCAGGTGGGTGTAAATCCGGTTGAGGGTGTCGAGGTTTTTGTATTCCTCGCCATCCGGCAGGATGACGGCGGATTGTTTCAGGCCATCCAGCAGGGCTTCCACAGGCCGCAGATACAGTGGGGCCACCGTGGTGTTGGAGACAACCGCAACGCTTTTGCCCCGGATGCCAGGCCTGATCAGGTCGGCCTGTTGCAACAGGCCTTGGCCGATGTGGATCGGGTAACTCCGGTCGCCAAGGTCAAGATGGAGCGTTTGCATGGGCATTTTCCTGTTCCTGTAATTGTTTCAGTTTGTTGTGGATGTCGCGCAGGATGACGTTCACTTTCTGTTTGCCGGTGGGCACGACCAGATCGGCCACTTCCAAGTACAGCGGCTCACGGGCTTTCAGCAGGTCACGCAGTGTTTGCAGGGGATGGGCCGTTTGCATCAGGGGGCGGTTCTTATCATGTTTGATGCGTTGGAAGAGCTGTTCCGCCGTCGCCCGCAGGTAGATGACGCAACCCCCGGCTTTGAGGTGGGCGCGGTTGGCGTCGCGTAAGACGCCGCCGCCGCCGGTAGCCAACAGGATGCCGCACATGGAGCACAATTCCGCGATGACTTGTTCTTCGCGGTCGCGGAAGCCTTGCTCGCCTTCAATCGCAAAAATGGTGGGGATACTGACGCCTGTACGCTCTTCGATCACCTTGTCGGAATCGTAGAACGTCAGGCCCAGTTTGCGTGCGAGATGTCGTCCTATGGTGGATTTTCCCGCGCCCATCAGACCCACCAGAATGATGTTGTGTTGCATCCCGGATTTATGCCAGCACCGGGCGCGGGAATCAAGCGCTTATCAGGATTTGCTGTCCACAATCTTCGGCGTTACGAAGATCAGCAATTCACGCTTGGTGTTGCTTTTTGTATCGCTGCGGAACAGCCTGCCGAGCACTGGCACATCGCCCAGCACCGGCACCTTGCTGCCGTTTTTGTGGTTTTCTTCCTCATGCACACCACCGAGCACAACCGTCTGGCCATTTTGGACCAGCACTTTGGTCTGGATTTCGCGGGTGTTGATGCTGGGCACGCCGCTGAAAATGGTGCCGACAGTGTCCTGGTTGACTTTCAGGTCCATCGAGATATGTTCATCCGGCGTGATTTGCGGCGTGACCTCCAGGCTCAGGACGGCTTTCTTGAACGCAACGTTGGTGGCACCGCTGGAAGACGCTTGCAGATAGGGGATTTCCACACCCTGTTCAATCAGCGCCTTGGTCTGGTTGGAGGTGATCACGCGCGGAGTGGAGATGATCTCACCCTTGCTTTCCGTTTGCAGGGCAGACAATTCCAGGTCGACCAAGAAGTCCGGGCTGAGGATTGAGAACCCATAGCTGCCGATGGAGCCAGTGACCGGCAGGTTGACGCTCAGGCGGTCGCTTAATCCCGGCAGTGTAATGGTTTTGTCGGTAGTGCCGCCGTTTTTGGCTGCGTCAACCAGGGCTGCATTAGCAGTGTTTAGGTAGGTTGTGGTGCTGTCGCCCAAATGGCCAGTGCCGATTCCGATGCTGTCACTGTTGGCCCACATGGGGGTGACGCCGAAACGTGCGCCCAGTTCCTTGCTGAAATCATCATTGGCGATGACGATACGGGATTCGATCAGCACTTGCTCGACCGGAACGTCCAGCGCTTTGACCAAGTCACGGATAGCCCTGACCTGGCTGGCGGTGTCCTGCACCAGCAGGGTGTTGGTGCGTTCGTCCACGGAAACCTTGCCGCGCGGGGAGAGCAGGGATTGTTTGTCTTCACCCTTGGATTTTTCGATCAAGCCCGCCAAGTCGACAGCTTTGGCGAAATTGACCGGAATGTACTCCGTCACCAGCGGCTCCAGCTCCTGTTTGGCCTTGATGGACTCCAGTTCCTGTTGTTCCTTGGCGGCAAGCTCGGTTGCTGGTGCCACCCAGATGACATTGCCGTTTTCACGCATGGCCAGGTTTTTGGATTGGAGCACAATATCCAGCGCCTGATCCCACGGGACATCTTTCAGGCGCACGGTGATGTTGCCTGTCACCGAATCGCTGACCACAATATTTTTGTTGGTGAAATCCGCCAGCAATTGCAGGACGGCGCGGACTTCAATGTCCTGGAA
Source organism: Candidatus Thiothrix phosphatis (assembly GCF_035668035.1). Taxonomy (NCBI): domain Bacteria; kingdom Pseudomonadati; phylum Pseudomonadota; class Gammaproteobacteria; order Thiotrichales; family Thiotrichaceae; genus Thiothrix; species Candidatus Thiothrix phosphatis. The sequence continues at coordinate 126,429 of NZ_JAYMYJ010000152.1, forward strand.
GTTGAGCGACAGCTTTTCGCCAGTAAAGGACTTTTTCTTTTGCTCCACCGCCAGTTTCTCTTCCGGGGAAGTTTTGAGCTTGTCGATGTAGACCGTATATTCACTGCCATTGCGGTTGCTGCGGTAATCAAACCCTTCATGGGCGGTAATCTGCACCCGGGCACTGGTGTTGCGTTGTGACACGTTGATGTCGCTGACTGGGGTGCCGAAATCCGTGACATCCATGCGTTTCTGCAAATTGGCAGGCGCATCAACGTCGGCAACGGTGAGGGTGACCGTGTTGCCGCGTTTGTCATCCTTAACCTGGGTATTGGCTGAGGGCAAACTAATAATTACCCGGCCTCCACCGTCCGGTTCACGGCGAAAATCTACGCCTTGCAAGGTTGGCGAGGCGCTGACTGGCGCTATGGCCGTTGGCTGGCTGACGGGGTCTGGACTGCTTATCACCATGGGAGGCGGCGCTGGATTGGTCATGGCCATTGTGTCAATGGCTGGAGGCAGCACCGCCACAGGTGGCTGAGTGACTGCGCTAGGCGGAGCATACCAAGAGTAGTCTGCTGGCAGGGCATTAGGCACTGGCAATTCTGGTAATGGCAGGGCAGGGCTGGCCGTGGCCTGTTTCTGTTCCCATAGTGGCTGGTTTTGGGTGTTGGCTGCCGTTTTTTCAGCTTTTTGGGCTGGTGGTTTGCTTTCAGGCACAGACGCCGGTTGTTGGGTGGGTATGGTGAAATAGGTTTTTTCAGTCGCTGGCAGGTTGGCTTCCATCGCTTTGCTGCTGCGTTGGACTTGCGGCGCACTCCCACTCCCGCCCCCATTGTCAAAGCGTATGATGACTGAACTGCCGCGGGACTCCACCGTGTGTTCCACTGGATTGTTCAGGTGTATGACCACGCGTGCTTTGCCTTTGTTGTTGGCGGCGTCAACACTTTGGACTTGGCCTACATTGACGACTGTGCTGCGGCTGTTGGGCCCGATTTCCGTTGCGGGAAAGTCGAAGATGAGGCGGGATGGATTATTCAAAACAAAGCCCTTAGGCAGGTCGACTGGCGAGTTGAACTGCAATTGAACCTCGGTTTTGTTGTTGCCTACCGCTTGGGCAGTAATGTTTTGCAATTGTTTGTCTGCCGCGAGAACAAGGGCGCTCGCTGGAATGCAGGCCATCATGATTGCCAAAGCAACGCTTCGTCTTATTGTTTTCATTTGGTTGCCAATCCTTAACTGAATCGCGACACAAGTCATTATTGTTATTTATTGAATACTAATTCTTGGTATCTTTGTTTTTCGGATCTGAGAGCGCGATGCTGTTGTCACGCTCCTTATAACCGCCAAGACCATTTTCGACAATTTCTTTCAACGTAACCCGAGTTTCTTCTACGGTAATAATTTTGCCGTTGTTTTTCCCCAGGTAATTACCCGTTTTGGCTCGGTACACCGTTCCGTCAGGAATGCGGATAAGCGCCCATAACGCTCCATTTTGGTTGATGGTGCCAACCATACGCAAACCATCCAATGGAAAGCTTTCCAGAAATTCTGGCACCCGGTTGGGGTCTGGCTTTACGGAGCTTTCCGGGTCTGGCGCCTTTGCAGGAGCCAGGATTTTGGAGTCAAAAGGATCCAGTTCATGCCCTGGATAAATAAAACGTACATAAGGCTTGATTTCCGGGATCGGCTCAATTGGTGCAGGCGGTTTTGCTTTTACCATTTGCACATATTGGTTCAGGTCGCTCACGTCCCTGCTACAGGCAGCCAGTGATGCTGCCAAGGCAATGCTCACGGATAACTTAATCCGTGTTGATAGGGTGCTTCTCATCCTTTATTGCCCCCATTGTTGGTGGCGGCAGGTTTTGCGTGGCCGAGTTTGTTTGCCACTTTGTCATTGGGAGACGCTGGGGTATCGCCATTGTCGCCATCTTGCAGATAACGGAAGGTTTTTAGGATGGCCTCCATACGTAAGCGCTCGCCTTTTTCTTCCGGTTTTAGGTCGATATTGTTAATGGTGACAATTCGTGGCAGACCGGAAATGTCGCTAACAAAGGTGGCCAGTTCCCTATAGGAGCCTTTGGCAATAATTTTGATGGGCTTTTCTGCGTAGAAATCCATGTGCACTTCGGCTTGTGGCTCAAACAACTCCAGCTCTAGCCCATTGGAGATCCCCTTTTCCGAAATGTCCAGGATCAGCCCGGGAATCTCGGTGTCGCTGGGCAACTGGCGTAACAACATGCCGAAAGAACGTTGCATTTCTTCCAATTGGGCCGTGTATTGTGGCAATTGGCTGGCACGTTTTTGTTTGGTTTCAAAATCTGTGCGTAACTCTTGTTCCTTTTGCTCCAGGCCATTCAGCTCATCCATCTCTTTGGTGATGACCAACTGATAGCCAAGAAACAGGATCACGCCCATGATGAAGGCTATGGCAATGGATTTGATTGACCAGGAAACACTGCCAGGGTCGTCAACCAGGTTGTTGAGTTCCTGAAGATTCATAACGGCCCCCTACTTTGTATTGGCGGGCTTGCCCGCTTTGTTGCTGGTGACGTCTTTGGCTTCTTCTTCCTGGCCCTGACGCAATAGCTGCTTTACATCCAGTTTGAAGTCCCGCAGCAGGATGTCATCATCTTTCTGTTTGGCCTTGTCGTCGGTCGAAATAATATTCAGGTTGGATGAACTCAGCCAGGAGGAGGCATCGAGCCGGTTCATATAGCTGGAAACCCTGGCGTAGGATTCCGCCTTGCCCTCCAGTTGCACTGTGGTGCCATCCTGTTTCAGGTGCAGCAGGTACATGCCTTTGGGAAGGGCGTTCACCATTTCGTCGAAAAGGTGGACAATCGCTGGGCGGGTGCTTTGCAGGTCTTCAATGATTTGCATCCGATCCAGCAAGGCTTGGCGGGTCTTGTCCAGCTCGTCAATTTCCTTGATCTGCTTGTCCAGTTGGGTAATTTCATTGGTTAGCAACTGGTTGCGTTCATTTTGGTAATCCATGGAGTTTTGCATTAACAGGTGTGCGGCGAATACGCCCACAGCCGCCAATGCAGCGCTGATGCCCACCAATGTGAAGAATTGCTTTTTCTTTTCTTCACGCGCTTTCTCCCGCCAGGGAAGCAGGTTGAGGCCAGCCATTACTCAAGCCCCCGCAAAGAGAGGCCAGCGGCAATGAGCAGGGCTTGCATGTCGTTGGTGAACCTGACCGGGCTTACCCGTGAGCCGAGGGCGACCCGCGTGAAGGGGTTGATGACCCGGACGGGAATGCCGATGGCAGACTGGATTTGTTCATCAATGCCCGGAATGCGCGCGCAGCCACCACAGATCAGGATCTGCGCTACGCTGTCTTTCTGGCTGGAGGCGTAATAAAACTGCAAGAAACGGTGCAGTTGGCGCACCATGTTGTCCTTGAATGGCTCCAGCACTTCGGAGACATAGTTTTCCGGCAGGTTGCCTTCTTTTTTCGCCAACCCAGCCTCCTGCCAAGTCAGGCCATAACGGTGCATGATTTCTTCCGTCAGTTGGCGCCCGCCAAATGTTTGCTCACGGGAAAAGGTCAACCGACTTTGCTCAAATACGCTGATGCCTGTCATGGTGGCACCGAAATCGACGATAGCCAGTGAATCGTGTTGTTCCAACTCATTGGTCAGGTGCCGCAGGACTTTTTCAAGGGCGTGCGTTTCAGTGTCGACGATTTCAACACTTAGACCGGCCATCTCAGCTGCGGCGACCCGGACTTCCACGTTTTCCGAGCGGGTGGCGGCCAGCAGGACATCAACCGTTTCCGGCGAGTTGGCGGATGGCCCCAGAATCTCGAAGTCGTAATTGACTTCGTTCATCGGGTAAGGGATGTGCTGCTCGGCCTCCATCGACATCTGCGCTTCCAGTTCAGAGGGTGGGATGGTGGCCGGCATGGGAATGATTTTGCTGATCGCCATGGATGTCGGAATCGCCAAGGAGCAACGCTTAATACGGGAGCGGCTGTCGCGCAGGGCGCGGCGGATAGCCTCGCCAACGGGTTCCGGCTCAACAATGTCCTTTTCATTGGCGACGCCTTCCGGTAGGGGGGCAACTGCGTAACTTTCGATTCGGTAGTCGCGTCCTTTGCGGGTCATTTCAACCAGTTTGATGGCGGAAGAACTGATGTCCAGGCCAAGCAGGCTTTCTTTTCGTGGATAAAATGAAAACACAGGTAGTCCCGAGGTTATTGTTATTATTAAGCGTTGTTAGTTGTGTCTTTTAATTATTTGCAGGTTCATGGTAGCGTCGAATGTCAAAATAGTCTACTCTGCCTGCCTTGGGTGGCGTGCTTTCAGATAAACGGGAGCCGTGCGTAAACGAATAAAAGTTAATGTAGCTATGCGGTTCATCTTCAAATTTCTGCAGATTATATTAGGCGCATTCTTCGCACTCTTGACATTGGGGGCGGTTGGGTTGTTCCTGCTGTATTCACATTACTCGCCCCAGTTGCCCAATGAAGCTGAATTGCACAGAATTGATGTCCAGGTGCCTTTACGCATTTATACCCGTGATGAAGAGCTGGTGGCCGAATATGGTGAGCGGCGCAGCCGTCCGGTGAAACTAAGTGAAGTGCCCAAGAACCTGAAGCAGGCGTTTATTGACATCGAAGACGCCCGTTTCTATCAGCATCAGGGCGTGGACTTCAAAGGGGTGATGCGCGCCGTCCATAGTGTTTTGTCGACTGGTTCGGCAAGTCAGGGGGCCAGCACGATCACTATGCAGTTGGCGAGAAACGCGTTCCTGGATTCTGGCAAGAATTTCGAGCGCAAGTTCAAGGAAACCTTGCTGGCGATCAAGCTTGAGCGCACCTTAAGCAAGGACGAAATCCTTGAGCTGTACCTGAACAAGATTTACCTTGGGAACCGCGCTTATGGCATTGCTTCTGCGGCGGAAACCTATTACGGAAAACCATTGGGTGAGCTGACGCTTGCGCAAAGCGCCATGATCGCGGGTTTGCCGAAAGCGCCTTCACGGTATAACCCGATTGTGAATCCGGAGCGGGCAATGATCCGCCGCGACTATATCCTGAAACGGATGCTGGAACTGGGTGACATCTCCCAACAGGATTACCAGATAGCTGTCAATGAACCCAACACTGCCCAACAGCACAAGACCGAGATTGAAACGGAAGCGCCCTATCTGGCGGAAATGGTGCGTTCAGCGATCGTCAAGCGATTTGGTGAGGCCAATGCTTATACTCAGGGCTATCATGTTTATACCACGCTGGATTCCAAACGGCAGGCGGAGGCAGCGGCGTCCTTGCGGAATGCGCTGCAATCCTATGACCGTCGCCATGGCTATCGCGGCCGGGAGGATACCGTCAACCTGAGCGAGTTGAAGACTGAAGACGACATGCGCGACAAACTTTTCACCTATCCGGTTTTCGGTGACCTTCAGCCAGCGCTGGTGTTGAAGGTGGACGCTAATTCAGCAGATTTGCTGGTCGGCGAGTCCCGTATCCAACTGGACATGGACGCGGTCAGGTGGGCGCGGGAGTTCAAGGGCGAAGACCGGCGTGGGGCGGCTCCCCGCCGGGTCAGTGATGTGCTCAAGGCCGGGGATATTGTGCGGGTGCGTCAGACTGACAAGGAAAAAAATACCTGGACTCTAGCCCAAATTCCGGAAGTTGGGGGTGCGTTGGTGTCTTTGGATCCTGCTGATGGCGCAGTGCGCGCTGTGATGGGGGGATTTGATTTTTACCAGTCCAAATTTAACCGGGCGACCCAAGCGTTGCGCCAACCAGGTTCCAGTTTCAAGCCGATTATCTATTCAGCAGCTCTGGCGAAAGGCTTTACTCCCGCCAGTGTGGTGAATGATGCGCCCATTACCATTCCTGGCAGCAACTGGAAACCAGAAAATTTTGGCGGCAGGTATATCGGCCCGACAACCTTACGGGAAGCGTTGGCCCGGTCGCGCAATCTGGTTTCCATCCGCCTCCTTCGCAGCATTGGCGTGAATTATGCGGTTGATTTCGCCACACGTTTTGGTTTCCGTAAAGAAAACCTCCCACCCAACCTGACGCTTGCTTTAGGTACGGGCATGACTACGCCGATGGAAATGGCGACAGCGTATGCGGCTTTCGCCAATGGCGGATACAAAATTGAGCCATATTTCATTACCCGCATTGAGGATAGGAACCACAACAAATTGTTTGAGGAAATCTCGCCGAGGATTTGTCCAGGCGAGGTTGATGCCTGTGTCATCAAAAAGGCGGAGGACAAACGGGCAGGTGCCGAAGGTGTTGATGGCAAGGAATCCGCCAATAAGCAAGACAAGGCAAAGGATAAAAAAAGCGAGAAGCCAGAAGATAAGAAGTCAGATAAACCTATTTGGGAAACAGATGCTGTTGTCGGGCCGAAGGTTGGCGATAAAGATGTGTATCCCGCCGCCAAGCGAATTCTGGACAGCCGCACCCATTATGAGATTGTCAGCATGCTGCAAGGCGTGACGCAATTTGGTACAGCCGCCCGTGCAGGCCGCAGCCTGAACCGCAAGGATATCGCTGGCAAGACGGGGACAACCAATGACCAGAAAGATGCCTGGTTTTGCGGTTTTACGCCGGATGTGGTGACGGTCGCCTGGGTGGGGTTTGATGACATGTCCAAATTGGGTGAAGGTGAAACGGCGACCAATGTGGCCTTGCCGATGTGGATTGACTATATGCACCGGGTCTTGGAAGGGACGCCATCCAAGGAGTGGGATAAACCCGTCGACATTAAGGAGGCTGATTTGGGTAAACCGGCTGATAACAATACCTCGACAAGGGCGAGATCCCGTTCGCAACGCAACGGCAACGGTTTTCAGTACAAGAATGAGCGTGATTTGGCTCCGTCCAGGAATGTCCAGCAGGTTCAGGCTCCCCGCCGTCCGCCAGAACGGGTTGAAATCCCCGAGCAGCTTTTCTAATGCGCAATACACGAGAGGAACTTCGCCATTTGGTGGCGGAGGAAGCAGCCCGCCTGATTTATGAAGAAGGCATGCGTGATTATCGGTTAGCCAAACAGCGGGCGGCTGAACAGTTGGGGGTAAATGCCCATAATGGTAGTGCGCAACCCTCCAATGAAGAGGTTGAGGCCGCGATCCATCAGCACATCCGCCTGTTTGACGCTGAATCCCAGCCAGTCTTGTTACTCCACCATCGGGAAGTGGCATTGGAAGCTATGGATTTTCTACAGGCTTATCATCCTTATCTGACCGGGGCGGCGTTGGAGGGGACTTCCAGCCCGCATTCCGCAGTCACCCTGTTTCTGTCTGCAGATAGTGTGGAAGAGGTGATGTTTTTCCTCGAAGATCAGCATATTCCGTTTCAGATACATGAGCGGAAGACCCGTTTGGGGAGCAAAAAACAGGAATACTTCCCGCTGCTGCGTTTCTATGTCGACGATGTGGAGGTCGAGTTAATGGTGTTTCCGCATGATGACCGTTTTGCCAGTGCGCCTATCAGCCCGGTTACTGGCAAGGCGATGAAGCGTGCAGACCGCAAGAAAGTGGCGGCGTTGCTGGCTGAGTGATCAGGTTATAATCATGACTGATCAGCGCGCTTTATTGTTAGGGCTATACGCTCATGGGCTTGCTGCTGTTCATGGCGAGCAGGCTGTTTATCAGGCTTTGCATCGGCAGGGAAAACGCGGGCAGCGCCATGTTGTCGCCATTGGCAAAGCTGCTGAAGCAATGTTTAGTGGGGCTGCCCGTTATTTGCGGGATGCAATGTTGACTGGCTTGGTGATTACCAAACAAGGACATGTCACTACTTTGGGGCAGGGGTTGGACAACGTTCAGGTGATTGAATCCTCCCACCCGGTTCCCGATGAATCTTCTTTGCAGGCTGGCCAGGCTCTGGTCACTTGGTTGCGAAACCTTCCTGAAAACGAGCCTGTCCTGTTCCTGATTTCCGGCGGCACATCCAGTTTGGTCGAAGTGCTCCAGGATGGCTGGACATTGGAACGGCTGCAAGAAACGACTCAGGCGTTGCTGGCGGATGGTTCTTCCATCAGTGAAATAAACGCCGTGCGCCGTGACTTATCCCTGATCAAGGGCGGCAAGCTCTGGAATTATCTTGGCAAGTGTCCAGTGAGCTGTTTGTTGATCTCTGATGTTCCAGGCGATGATCCGTTGGTTATTGGCTCCGGTTTGCTTTTTCCTCCGCCTGAGGATGATTTTGATTGGGAAATTGTCGCCAGTAACCGGCAGCTGCTGGCGGCGATGGCGGCAACGCCCACAGATTTGCCAATCACCATTATGCCGGAGTTTCTTGAGGGCAATGCCGAGGTTGTCGCTCATTTGTGCGTCGAACACTTGCGCAATAGTGTTCCGGGAATTTATGCGTGGGGAGCGGAAACCACGGTTCAGCTGCCTGAACAACCCGGACATGGTGGGCGCAACCAGCAGCTAGCCCTTGCCGCTGCTTTGCACATCTTGCCGGGTGAACGCATTTATCTGCTGGTGGCGGGCACGGATGGTACGGATGGCGTTACCGGGGATGCAGGCGCATTGGTTGATGGCGAAAGCATCCGGCGTGGGAAATACGCCAATCTTGACCCAATGGCTTGTTTGCAGGCTGCTGATGCCGGTACATTCCTTGACGCCAGCGGGGATCTGATCCATACAGGGCCAACGGGCACCAACGTCATGGATGTCATCATCGGTCTGAAAGTGTAATGCAAAATCTCTACGCCGCAGCCTATGCCTGCCTGATGCAAACCAATCTTGAGCAGAAACTTGCCGGTGCCGCCCAGCTTCATGCCGATTGGCTGGCAGGAATGCTGGTGCGCATAGATTCGCCTGATTGTCCAGTGCAGCCGGTGCCGGTTCCGGGGCGTCCCGCCAAGCCAGAACTGGTGCATCCCAAACATGTGAAGCAACGGCAGTTGACGACTCAGGAAGGGCGGCGGGCTTTGTTGCACGCCATCGCCCACATCGAGTTCAACGCCATCAATCTGGGGCTGGATGCGGTCTACCGTTTTCGCAGCATGCCGGATGCTTATTATGGTGACTGGTTGCAGGTTGCGGCGGAAGAGGCTGGCCATTTTCAACTGCTGCAAGCACGGATGTTGGATTTTGGTTGCCGTTATGGCGATCTGCCCGCACATAACGGTTTGTGGGAACAGGCCTGCAAGACCGATTACGATGTCATGGTGCGGATGGCGTTGGTGCCAAGGGTGCTGGAAGCGCGTGGTTTGGATGTGACGCCCGGTATGATGGCGCGTTTGGGTGAGGTTGGGGATGTGCAATCGGTTGAGATTCTGGAAATCATTCTGAGGGACGAAATCGGTCATGTGCGTATCGGCTCCCATTGGTTCCGCCATTGTTGCGGGCAGCGGGGGTTGGAGCCTGAGAGCACTTTCCGCCAGTTGCTACGGGATGTGATGCAGGCCCCATTGCGTGGGCCATTTTATACGGAAGCGCGTTTGCAGGCCGGTTTTAGCGCTACAGAGCTGGAGCAGTTGCTGGAAATGGAAAGGGCCTGGATGATGGAAATTTCCCATTCTCGCTAATATCGAGGATTAATAAGATAAAATATTTTAAGAAGATTAATGTTTAATCAATATTTTCATGGGTGTTTTTCTTTGGCGAGCATCCATGGATGCATCTCAGGAGTGCCTACTCGCCTTTTTTATGTTCTAGAAAATTATTCAATCCGGCCGTTTATCAGGGGCTGTTGGCCGTTGCCCACATTTCCGGAAGCATATTCTTCGGCTTTGGAGCAGACTTTTAGCTGTTCAGTGTCTTCAGCAAACATGGCAGATTATGTATTATTAATTGCATAAATTAATTAATATAATTATATTGATAGAAAGAGACAATTCGCAAAGAACCCCATGAGTTGTCTATAAATATCGGTGAACTTTTCTGTCATGGTATTTTCTAACTAAATGGTCGAGTTCGTGTCACTTCTGGTGGTTTTGTCATGCGCAAAATAAATAAAAAACTGGTTTGGTTGATGTTGGTTTTGGGTGCGTGCTCAATGGATTTGCATGCTGATGAAGCAAATGAGTGCCTGCATGCAAGCACCAAAGCGCTTCAGAAAAAAGCGGAGCCTTATCAGGTGGAAATCCGTCAGGCCGCCAAACGATATGATGTTAGCCCTGCCTTGATTAAGGCAGTGATTGCAGCAGGGAGTTGTTTTGAGCCAGCGGCGGCGTCTGACAGTGGTGCTATTGGTTTGATGCAGCTCATGCCAGATACGGCAAAGCGGTTCGGTGCACTGGATGTGTTTGATCCAAATACCAATATTGATGCGGGAACCCGCTACCTCAGTTATCTGCAGAAGCGTTACCAAAATAGTATTGCTGAAGTTGTCACCGCCTATAGCGCCAATGAAGGGTGGGAATGGCAACATGAAGCCATTACAACGCCCTTCAAGGCAGCGCGTGAGACGGCCACACGGATACTCGGTGTTTGGTTGCAGTTGGAAAACAATAAAAAGGCCAACCGTCAGGCTCTATTACTACTAGAGGATTGGGGTAAATCTGAGCAGGATTACCATCAGGCCCTTTTGGCTTTGCCTCCTACCAATGAGCAAAAGGCTAATGCGAAATGGCTAAAGGCCTGGATAGCTAAGGTGCATTACCCACGAACACAAGAGTTGCGGGGTTGTGGCGGACTCAGTGGCAAAGCGATGGAGGCTAAGGCTGCGCCTTATCAGGATATTATTAAGCGGGCGGCGAAGCGCCATGCGATAAGTCCGGCCTTGATTAAGTCGGTGATTGCCGCTGAAAGTTGTTATCGTGAAATGGTTGTGTCTCCAAAAGGTGCTGCTGGGTTAATGCAACTTATGCCTGCGACTGCGGAAGAGCTTGGCGTATTTGACATTTTTGATCCAGAAGAAAATATCAACGCGGGCTCTCGATATTTAGGGTACTTGCTAAGAATGTACAACGGCAGCATTACCCATGCCATTGCCGCCTACAATGCGGGAGCTGGCAGGATAGAACGAGGCGCGCCAGTCACTATTTCCTTTACGGAAACAAGAGGCTATATACAGAATGTCCTGACTAACTTGGTCAGGTTGGAAAAAGGTGGCCAAGCCGCTCAGGCCGCCCAATTGTTGCTGGCTGACTGGGGGCGGGCTGAAGAGAATTATCAGGCAGGTTTGCGGGGCGAATCTTTGGAAAGCACTTCTCTGGCGCAAGGGATGTCTGATGATGTGTCGATGCAACCTGCTGCTGTGGCTCCAAGCAGCACTGAAATCCTACCACAGGGGCAACAAGTCGCATTACATGAACAGCCTTCAGTCCCGCCAGCGGCTGGGCAGCAGCCAGAATTGGCATTGGCGTATTTGCGTAGCGAAAAAGCAGCGGATACATTGAAGCAACCAGACGCCCAGCCCAGTGCGAAGCTGATTTCTGCACTTGATCAAGGGATAGTGAGGGTTAAGCGCATCAGTGCCGTTACGGAGTCGGAACAGCCTATGGCGATGGCTATGCCAGTGGCTGAGACTGTTGAAGCAGGCGCAGGGGTTGCGCCTGCTGCGCTGAATGAAGCTGTTGGACGAGAAGCTGTGGATGTTGCGCCAGCGCCAGTTGGATTACCACGTTGTGATATATTTCCTCAATCCCTTTTCATGTTTGCACAGCTACAAGGGAATGGGCGTTATGGGGCGTTTTTCTATACTGTCCAGGCAGGGGAAACCTTGGAATCAATAGCTGCCCAGCTTGGTGTGAGCGTCTTGGACATTAGCAGATTGAGTAATATATCACCAACAAGTGCAGCTCCAAGACCTGGAAGTCGGCTGAAAGTAGGCGAATGCTCTAGAATGTAGCCAGTATCTCCACTATGAAATGTTCACTGTATTCCGCCATGTTTTGGTAGAATGCGAAAATGGAAGAATCACTCTCATTCGTTGTCACGCTGGAGGGTGGATTGCCGTCAGTACAGCTGGTTGTGCTGGAGGGATATAGCCACCCTAATCATATTATGGAAATCCCGTTTGGATTGCTGGATTTCCGTGCCCTTGTTCGCAGTGCCCAAGCAACTGGGGATTACTGGATCGTAAATACGACCCTGGATTTGCCAGAATTCCAGGTTGAATCCGCCGTTTTTGTGCGTCATCGTGATGACCGGATACTTTGGGACATCGTTTTTGAGCATTACGAGCCTTTTCTGGATATTGAACTTGCGGATGATGATGGGGAGCCGTTGGATGAGTTTGATGAAAATGTCATTACGTTAAGTTTCAATCCCTTCCAGTATGTCAGCGCTTTGTATCAATTTTGTCAGTTATATCCTCAGTTTAAGCCTGTAACATTTTTACCGAAGCCAGTGGATGATAGTTTGCGATTGGAGCAGTTCCTGCCGCAGTTGCATATTTTATGGCGGCGTTACGGTGAGGCGTCTGGGGCTGTGAGTCCTGATGGGATGTTGGTTGTTGATACGGATGTTTTTGCCAAACAAGCAGAAGAGCAGTGGACGGATGAAGTTTTGCGGGCATTGCTGGAGGCGCGTTTTGGCCGAATTCTAGGGAATATTGATGATTATCTTAATTCCTTACCGGATGAAGTGTTGGCTAAGTTGGAAGCCGATAGTGATAAAATTGAGAGGGCCCTGAGCGAGCGTTGGGAAAAGCTGGTTAATTCGCTGACGGAAGAGGAGGCCGAAGCGCTCGAAAATGACCAAGCCCACAGCAAGTTTCCTAACAGCCTAAAATTACGCCTGATGCGTGAGTTTCTGGCCGGTAATCCTTCTGTGCTATTGGGGCATGCCCATGTTGTGGGGGAAGAAGGCGATAACCCCGATAAAGTCGTCAGTTTGGAATCCTGGAAAAAAGACAAGGATCCTGTTTCAGACCAACAATAGTCCCGCGATTATGAACAGTCCGCTTGCAATGCCACCGCCAATCAGTGCGTAAGGCAATTGGGAGTTAACGTGTTCGATAAGTTCGCAGCCTGTAACCATGGATGAAATGATGGTGGTGTTTGAAATAGGGGAGCAGTGATTGCCAAAAACCCCACCTGAAACCACCGCCCCAATAACCAATTCTACATTGGCTCCGGTTGTGACGGCTAGACTGACGCCAATGGGTAGCATAATGGAAAAAGTAGCCCAGCTTGTGCCTGTGGCGAAAGTAATAGCGCCAGATAATAGGAATACAATGACAGGAATTATGCTGGGAGTAATAATTCCTGTAGCGAGAGAGGCGAGATACTGGCCAGTACCCATGTTTTTGGTTATGTCGCTGATGGAAAAGGCAAGCACAAGAATTAGCACAATGGGCAGCATTTCGCTAAGTCCATGGTAAAAGCTCTTAAACCATTCTGCCCGGTTCATTCCGTTGCCTAAGATAACATACTGCAAAAAAGAAACGAACAAGCTGGCTAGTACGGCATAAAGGACTGAGCTTGGGGCATTGCCTTCCATAAGATTGCCGTGACCGGTGTAATATAACGATATTGGCATCATTCCGATCAGAACAGAGAGCGGAATCAATATTCGGCTAAGATGGGTTCCAGCTGGGGAATGAGCGGGCTTAGTGGGTTTTGCGTGGTGTTCGTATTCACGCATGACGCCTATATCCCAACCTTTCAGGATCACAACTAGTGCTATAATAAGGGTAATCCAAGCGTAAAAATTAAATGGAATCGACCCAATGAATAATCGGGTTGGATTGCCACTCAACATGCCGTCTGTTACTTGGGTCGTTATTAGTCCGATTAACAATGCTCCCCATCCATTCAGGGCAATCAAAGAGCAGGTTGGCGCTGATGTGGAGTCGCAAATATAAGCAAGTTTTTGTTTTGAAGTGCCAAATCTATCACATAATGGGCGGGTTACAGTGCCAGCTGCTAATGATGCGATGGATGATTCGATGAAAATTAGCAACCCAATGACATAGGCAAGCAGTAATGCGCCTTTGCCTGAACGAATGGTGCGACTTCTCTGGGTCAGGAAGTGCAGTAGTCCGGCAGTGCCGCCGCTATCAATCAACAAGCGCATAATTGCGCCCGCCATCAGCGAAAACAGCAAGGTTTTGACAATCCATCCTTCGGCAAATAGGTCAATGATATTGTCCAGGAGTGCGATGATCGTATTCAGTAAATTAAAGTTGTTGACTATTAAATGTCCAGAAAAAATGCCAACCAATAGTGAGATAACAACATCGTGAGACATAATTGCCAATACGATAACCAGTAGGGGAGGTAATACTGACAATGAGCCAAATTCCATTCATTCGTCCAAATGGATCAAATCGGCAGAGCATAACATAATCACGCATTTGAAATAGATAAAACTGTCAGTATCCAGCAACGTCAGCGAAGTGTGTTTGTCTTGTTTGTTTTTGGTAAGCCAATAGGAGGGCTGTTTAAGGTCGAAGACTGCCCATTATTGGGCAGTCCGACAAATTTATACCTCAAAATTTTCTTTTTTTCAGTGTAAGGGCAGATAATAATCCAAGCAGTAAAGCTATAATTGGAAAGCTACCGCCACCGCTGTCATTGCGGGTTTGCACGACAGTCGATGTGTTGCCTGATGAGCTACCGCCTGATGTTCCGCTATTGTTGTCCGTATTGATCTGCCCTCTGTTTTTCAATTGATTAATGACATTTTCAGTAATGCGGCTCACTTGTGTGTCAGATAATCCTTCCGCCCAATCAATGCTCGGCGCAACAAATACTGTACCGCTGTTGGCGGAAGGTTTGAAGACGCCAATCGTTCCCCATCCTTGCCCATTGTAGTTGTTGTATACAACTCCAGGCACTCCAGATGGTGAGTTGTAGGCGTATGCAGGAGTGGTCGCCAGAATCTGGAAGTTGGTTGGTGTCCCATCCGCCCCGGTGACGACTGGTTTGCCATTGGCCATCTGGTACAGTGCGCCATCAACCTCATATCCGGCTATGGCATTGGTGCGCCCAAAAACGTTTCCATTCGACAAGCCGGTATTGGCGAATGCCCAATGAGAGGCATCAGCCACCTTGAATCCTCCATAGGAACCATCATCAGTGGCGCTATTTTTGACATAGTATTGCACACCATTTTCTGTGTAGTTGTGGTAGCCGCCGTGCCTGAAACTGACGCCAGTGGACAGGTTTTCTGGTTTGTTAACGGGATCTTTGAACCAGTTGGTGGTGACTCTGCTGTTGTCTTGGCCATATAGGGGATCAGTGTACGCATTTTTGTAGCAAATCAGATGCTTATAATCAGAACTGAAACGCACCTGCCACCACATGGTATTGCCGCTGAAAATGGCGCCATTGCCACCAGCAGCTAAATAACTATCCCAACTTGCGCGCATCTCTTTGGTCCAGTATTCATTGTGCCCAACCAAAATAACCAGGTTATAGTGGTTTAATAGCGATGGATCCCTTTGCAGGTCCATCATGGATGCAGCTTCATAAGGAATGCTTTTTTTGTCTAGCCAATTGACGAATTCACGGTGTTCGGCCCATTGACCTCTTCCAGTCGGACGTTCCATGGACACCTCAGCTGATGCTTGTCCATTGATTGAGTTGAACGCATACATGGATTTCCCACCGATCGGGGAATAAGCGATTTTGGTGGGCAGGCTGTCAAGCACAAGAATTTTTGAATAATTGCCTGGCTGGTTCGATTTGACTGCTACAAATTCGGAGTAGCTGCCTTTGCCATTATTGAATGAAACCTCGTAGATGCCGCTGTTCCAGCTTGAAGGGATGCCGATAGTATAGGCTGATCCCCAATTCAGGCCATTATAGGTTGTGTTGCCTGGGTTGTAGTTACCGGCCCCACTGAATGAAGAGGACTGAAGGTTTGGATTGTCTTTGCCAGCGCGCTTGATGTAGACATTGAAATTGGATGTGGTGCTGGATACGTGCACTTTCATTTGCCCACCAATCTGGGCACCATCCACTTCAATATAACCACAAATCTCAGTGAAAACATCGCCATTTTTGAAGTCACAAGAAACGGCATGAGCGCCTGATGAAAGCATCAGGGCTAATAGCCCGGATAGTCTGGTTAGCCTAGGTGACAGTTTGTTGGAGGCGGCAGGCCGGTGTTGTGGAGTGTGAATATTAGCCATTGAAATTGTTCTCCTGGATGCGCCTGTTGTTAGGCTTTCCTATGTTCATTGGGGTTATAAGGCCATTTATTGTATGACAAAAGACAAGATTGTGTTAATTAAATGCTGTTCTTTTGTTATTGACACCTACAAGCTGATGAGAGGAGGGGGGAGGCTGGCAAGCTGTCATGGCTTCTGATCGAAGGATGAGAGTGAAGATTTTTTAGGGGCAAGCGCTTGCTCCAAATGAGGGGCAAGAGTAATGAGGAAGTTTTTGTTCAGTGTGGCCCAAATTATCAATGGCGCAATCATGGGCAACAACAGGGTGCCGATCTGATACCCAAGTGCAATCGAGTCAACACCTGCCTGCGAGAGTCCTTGTTGCATTTGAAAGGCTGGGCCGACATCAAAAGTCAGGGTTTTTAATACACTGAAAAACATACTGAAAACTTCTAATGGCAAAATCATTGCCATTCCCCAGGCTAGTTTGCCCCACTTGTTTGGGTCAGGAGTGGCTAGGATTAGAGAGGCTAGCAATGGCAAGCTGTAACTATAGACCAATGGGTTTAGATGGAAGCCCAATACATCCTCTCCTGGAGGGGGGGATGTGACTGCCCCAGTAAGGTCACGTCCGAAATTGGAGGCTAATACCAATGTGTGCCCATCCAGTTTCAACCACATCAGGGCTTCTGGTGTCAGCCAATTCAGCAGTTTTCCGGTTAGCAATGTGATTGGCGCTAGATGCAGGCTGGCTCCCATATACCAGATAAAAAAGGTTAACGGGAAGAAAAGCAAAACTCCCAGCATAAAACGGTGTAGGGGTTGCATTGTCATGCGATGCTCTCGACTGCTTGGCCGTTGTGATCTTGCGGGTTTTCAGCGTTTGGAGGGGAGGGCGGTTGGTTTTCCCCTGGTATATACCGAATCCAGATGAGGAAAACGATCAATGCATCCAGCATAATGAGTGCTTGCCAAATATAAAGATGCGCCCAGTCAAACAATGTTTGGCTCCATTGCCCTAAATAAAACAAGCTGATTATTCGCAATAGGTTCATTCCTTGGATGGCGATGAACCCCCATATTAACCCCTTGATTTTATAGGTCAGTGGGGCAGGAAACGCGGTAATGGCCGCTAGCAAGACAATCATGGCTTCTACGCCATTGCACCCAGGTTCAATGGAAACGGCAAAGCCGTTTAGGGTGCTGCGCACTACTTTGCCGCTGGTTGCGATATTGGGGTCAAATGCCGACATTAGCCAACTGCTGCTATCCGCCAGCAAACTTGTCCACGGTAGGATGATGGATTTTTGTACGGGTTGCAGCATTTCAACCCCAAACAGTGCGCCCTGTATCAACAAGAAAATGAGCAGAAAACGTAACATAATTCATGCACTTTATTTTTATCTGAGCAATTATTTTAGTTGATAGTTGCCTGGAATGGTAGCCCTGATTTTGTAAGGGCAACGCCCATACGGCATGAGTGCTTTTATATCTGGCGTATCGGCACACCCCCACTCATGGGGGACACCTTGCCGCAGCTTCCGCAACGCCGTTTGGTTACGCATTCACTGATCATGATGCTATGGCCAATCCAAAACAAAATAATCCCGCAAACCATGCAGATACTAAAAAACATCCAATTGACGTTCTGCTGATGCTGGAATTGGATATAGGCGCTGCCTGCCCCGATTCCTATCATCAATAATAACGCCACCCACTTGGCGGTGCGCATGAACCGGAATGCCAATGACTGCTCACAATCTATCGTCTTTATGTTAATGCATTTTGTTTGATTATTCATGATCCCGTACTCCTGATCTTACAAGCTGCAACTATGCTTTTTGCTGTGATTGTATCTTATGCAACAATCGTACCACTTCGGATGCAGACTGTATCCTATTTTCTGGGAATTTTGCCAGTAACCCGATAATCAATGACTGATAGTCGCGCAGCTTGTCTGGTAGCATTGGAATTTTTGCAACTGCATGTTTTTTCAGGAGTTCCGTTAGGGATTTCGATTCGTATGGTTTGTGACCGACCAGTAATTCATACAGTATTATCCCTAGGGAATAGAGGTCAGAACGCTCGTCCGGCGGATCCCCCATGATGCGCTCAGGACTGACATAATAAGGTGTGCAGTATATTTCGTCGGTGCGCATGAAACCGGTCGCCACCAAAAGACGGGTTTCTAGGCCAAAATCCAGCAGGGCCAGTGAGCCATCAAGCCTAAGCAGAATGTTGGAGGTTTTCAAATCCTGATGCAGCAAGCCAATGCTATGGATGGCTTCCAAGGCGAGCGCAATTTCTTCAAACCAACGCAATGCCTGTTCTTGTGAGGGTAAGGGCGTGAGCGTTAGGTGACGCCTGAGGGTGTTGCCAGGAACATATTCCATGACCATATAAAGCGCCTGCGAACATACGCCAGCTTCCAGAGGCCTGACTAGCCCACGGTGCCCGAGCAATTCAAGCGCCCAGGTTTCCATCAAGAATTCATCTATCAGTTTTTTATCCAGTTTGGCGGCATTAAATTTGAAACGTTTAATGACAACCTGTAACCCCGTCGGATTATGGGCAAGAAAAATAATGGCGTTTTCGCTGTCATGCAGCACTTTCAAGAATTGATAACCGGGCAAATCAAGCGGATATCGTTCTACAGCATGCTGCAACACTGGGATGCTCCTATTTTATTCATGTTCGCCCTTTTATGTTGGATGCCTCGAATATGGGTAGTGTAGGACATGAACGGCAAATGCGTATGATTCTGCTTCCTGGCTCTGGAAATTGCTTGTGGTATGAATTGACAAACTTACCCAGCTCCCTAATAATTCCGCGTTTTTCCATGGGGGCAAATGCCCTGAAATCCTTGCCTCACCCTTGAGGGGAGGCTGTCAAACCGAAAGGACGACTGTTAATGAGACATTATGAAATTGTTTTTCTGGTTCACCCGGATCAGAGCGAACAGGTGCCTGCAATGGTGGAACGCTACCGGAGCATGGTGCAGGAGAGTGGCGGTGCAGTTCATCGTTTGGAAGATTGGGGCCGTCGCCAGTTGGCTTACCCCATCAACAAGCTGCACAAGGCGCACTATGTGCTAATGAACATTGAATGCGGCGCAGAAACCTTAGCTGAGCTGGAAAGTATCTTCCGTTTCAATGACGCCGTTATTCGCAATATCACCATCAAAATGGACAAGGTCATCACCGAACCTTCGCCGTTGAAGAAAGAAAGTGAAGGCAAACCTGCCCGGCGCATGCGTGAAGAAGAAGTGTCTGATGATGACGAATCATCAGACGGCGATGAATAATTACGGCTGATCTGGAGAAATAATATGTCACGTCAATTCCGCCGCAAAAAATACTGCCGTTTCACGGCTGAAGGCATTACCGAAATTGATTACAAGGATCTCGACATCCTGAAGAGCTTTATTACCGAAACCGGCAAAATCGTGCCCAGCCGCATTACTGGAACCAAAGCCAATTATCAACGTCAACTGGCGACTGCGATCAAGCGCGCGCGTTTTCTGGCGTTGTTGCCATACACGGATCAGCACAAATAAAGTGCTGTAAAAGCTTAACTCACGCACAAATGCATTCTATTTGTGCGCAGACAAGGTGATTAAGATGGAAGTTATCCTTCTGAAAAAAGTAGAAAATCTGGGCGCTCTCGGCCATGTCGTTTCCGTGCGTCCCGGTTATGCCCGCAATTATCTGATTCCTCAGGGAAAAGCCAAAGCGGCCACTAAGGCTAACGTGGACGAGTTTGAAGCTCGCCGCGCAGAGCTGGAGGCGGAGGCTGATGCTACATTGAAAGCCGCCCAAGCGCGCCGTGACCAACTGGCGGATATGGTGCTGACCATCAAGGCAGTGGCTGGAAACGAAGGCAAATTGTTTGGTTCCGTTTCCAATATTGAAATTGCTGAAGCTATCCAGGCTGCCGGTGTTGACGTGGAACGCCGTGAAGTCCGTATGCCGCAAGGCCCAATCCGCCATTTGGGTGAGTTTGAGGTTGGCCTGCATCTGCATACTGAGGTTGATGCCACTGTCAAGGTGATCGTTGAGGCGGAATAATTCTGCCTACATCGTTAACCTGAAAAATTATGCCCCGTAAAGTATGCTGCCTTACGGGGCATTTTTATTTTTATTGAGCATATTTTGTGCGTAAATCATTCAGCATTCTTTCCTCTGATTTTGGTTTTGATTTCCGCTAAACTTGCCAGATGGCAGATTCTTACGATTCACTTAAAATTCCTCCCCACTCCATTGAAGCCGAACAATCTGTGTTGGGCGGGCTGCTGTTGAGCGGGCTGGCTAATGATAGTGCGGCATGGGACACCATTGCTGACAAGGTGATGGAGGGGGATTTCTACCGGCAAGACCACCGTTTGATTTTCCGCGCCCTCGCCGATTTGGCGGAGGATACCAAGCCATTGGATTTGGTGACGGTTTCCGAGTGGCTGAAACAGCGTGGGGAACTGGAAAACGCCGGTGGTTTCGCTTACCTCGCCACCATGGCGAAGGATACACCCAGCGCCGCCAATATCCGTGCGTATGCAGAGATTGTGCGCGAGAAATCCATTCTGCGCCAATTGATCAGTGTGGGTACGGGCATTGCTGATTCCGCCTTTACCGCCCAGGGTCGGCCCAGCAAGGAGTTGCTGGATGAGGCGGAGCAAAAAGTGTTCAAGATTGCGGAGCAAGGTGCCAAACAAGGGCAAGTGTTCAAGCCGCTGAAAAAGCTGCTTAAGGCCACCCTTGAGCATATTGAGGAGTTGAGCAAGCTCAACAGCAATATCACAGGGGTTTCCACTGGCTATGCGGATCTGGACGAAATGACTTCTGGGCTGCAGAAAGGTGACTTGGTGATTGTGGCAGGGCGGCCTTCCATGGGAAAAACTACCTTTTCGATGAATATTGCTGAATACGCCGCCGCCCACAAGAAATTGCCGACCGCCATTTTCAGCATGGAAATGCCCGCCGAGCAATTGGTGTTGCGCCTGCTTTCATCCATGGGGCGGGTCGACCAGCACCGAGTGCGTACCGGCAAGCTGCTGGATGAAGATTGGCCGCGCATTGCGACTGCCGTGAAAATTTTCGCGGATGTGCCCATGTTTATCGATGATAGCCCAGCGCTTTCCCCCACCGAAGTGCGCGCCCGCGCCCGGCGGCTGATGCGGGAACATGGCCAGCTTGGGCTGATTGTGCTCGATTACCTGCAACTGATGCAAACAGGTTCCTCCAGTGAGAACCGTGCGACGGAAATTTCGGAGATTTCGCGTTCATTAAAAGCCTTGGCGAAGGAACTGAGTGTGCCAATCATTGCGCTTTCCCAGCTTAACCGCAGTTTGGAGCAGCGTCCCAATAAGCGTCCGGTCATGTCGGATTTGCGGGAATCTGGTGCGATTGAGCAGGATGCTGATGTCATCATCTTTATTTACCGCGACGAAGTGTACAACCCGGAATCCCCCGACAAGGGTGTTGCGGAAATCATTATCGCCAAACAGCGTAATGGCCCGATTGGTGCGGTGCGGCTCACATTTCTTGGCAAATATACCCGTTTCGAGAATTTTACCCCCGATATGTATACACCGGGATTTGAATAAGCAACGTAAATCGTTACACTGCCTGCATGAAACGATCCGCCCGCGCCATTATTGATGCTTCCGCCTTGCGGCATAACCTGAGCCGCTGCCGTGAGGCTGCGTCCGGCAGTTTGGCGATGGCGGTGATCAAAGCCAACGCTTATGGGCATAATATGCTTAAGGTTGCGGAGACCCTCAGCCACGCCAATGGTTTTGCGGTTTCCTGCCTGCCCGAGGCGTTGGAGTTGCGTCAGGCCCGTTTCATTCACCCGATCCTTGTCCTGCAAGGCTTTAACAGCCTACAGGGGATGAAGGCGGCAGCGGAACACCGGTTGCGGGTTGTTATCCATGACTGGCGCCAACTGGATTTGCTGGATAGCGCCCCTGCTTCCCTCAAGCTGGATGTCGCCTTGAAACTGGATACAGGCATGCACCGGCTGGGTTTTCCAGTGGAGCAGGCGCATCATTTATTTGACCGTCTGAGCAAGCATCCCAATGTCAAGCCTACCCCTTGGCTGATGACGCATATGGCTTGTGCAGATGAGTTGGGTAATCCGCATACGCAACATCAACTGGATCAATTTGCCCGTTATACTGATGGTCTCCAGGCTCCGCGCAGTGTCGGTAATTCGGCCAGCATCCTCGGTTGGCCCCAGACACATGTGACGTGGGTGCGGCCCGGCATTATGCTGTATGGATCTTCCCCATTTGTTGATGGCGACGCCAAGCAAGATGGCTTGGCACCAGCCATGACGTTGGTTGCGCCACTGATTTCCATCCACACCATCCCTAAAGGCGAAAGCATTGGCTATGGCGCAAGTTGGATCTGTCCGGTAGACACCCGCACAGGTGTGGTTGCCATTGGCTATGCGGATGGT
This sequence comes from Candidatus Thiothrix phosphatis, assembly GCF_035668035.1. Classification (NCBI taxonomy): domain Bacteria; kingdom Pseudomonadati; phylum Pseudomonadota; class Gammaproteobacteria; order Thiotrichales; family Thiotrichaceae; genus Thiothrix; species Candidatus Thiothrix phosphatis. The sequence goes on from NZ_JAYMYJ010000152.1 coordinate 148,855, forward strand.
TATCCGCGTCATGCGCCTACGGGTACGCCGGTTTGGGTCAATGGCAAGGAAACCCGTCTCCTGGGGAGGGTCGCCATGGATATGATCGTGATTGACCTGACAGGCATTGAGGCGCGGGTCGGTGATCAGGTGGAGTTGTGGGGAAAACACCTTTCTGTTGACCGCGTGGCGCGGGCGGCGGGCACCATCAGTTATGAATTGCTTTGCAATGCAGGCAATCTTTGCATGCATAAATATGTTTTATAAATGAAGTGATCGTTGTCACAGTGACGCATGCAAAAATTTGCCACACTATGCAGTGTGAAATAAATTTAGGCATGGAAGGGCTTCGACATGACAACACAAAAATACAATAGGGTTTCCAGCCGCAGTGAACAGATGAAGCGGGAATTGATTGGGTTGGTTATTGGGGCTACTTTGTTGATGACCGGAATGGCGGTTCTTTTTTCCCAAGTCATTAGCGCAGACAGTCATGCCAGTGCCATGTTTGCGGATGTGCCACCTGACGCTGTTCCTGCTTCCCTTTCCCAACCACTGGCCTCACCACCGCCACCGCCGTCTATCCTTCAGGCCAGCGCATCCCACACAGCGACAGCGATGGAGCTGGCTTCTTTGGATGTGGCTGCGGATAACACAAAAGTTTCTGCCGCAGTTGCTTCTGCCCAAATGGGGAACAGCACGCCTGCCCCACAAGCTGCTGACGTTGCGCCTGCCGCTAGCGCAGAATCTGCGCAAGTGGATGCTGGAGCTCCGCCATCAGATGTGTCAGGTGCCGCCCCTAATGAAACCAATACGCCGCCGGAAGATCACCAAACCCAACAAAAGCCAGGGCGCACCGGCTGGATTTACGCTGGCCAGTTTGCCAATGGCAAGTGGTCGGAACAGGGGTTGAAGCTGGGGGCTGAACTGCCTGCCAGTGGCGGGCGTTATGTCCTGACATGGGGCGCTACCGTGCGCGACAACCCTCCGGGCAAAAAAAGCGGCAGTGGCGCATTGGGCAAAACCATTGGCAATCTGGCGGTAGGTGATGAAGTTGAGGTTGTGCAGGTGAAAAAATCCGGCAGCAAGGGGCATGTCTGGCTGGAAGTGAAAATGTAAAAATTTAATCGGGGTTAATAATGGCGGAGTGGTAGACTTGCAACTATTTATGGCGTGTAAGTGTCCAACCCCGCATGATTAACCTGAGTATCCGCACCAAACTGTTTATAGCCATTTTTTTCGCTTGCCTGCTCACCATTGGCGGAGTGGCGGGAATGGTGCAGTTTAAATTCAAACGCAGTTTCCTGGATTATCTGAATGAGCAGGAAAACCGCTCCCTGACCCAGCTTGAAACCAATCTGGTCAATGTCTACGAAACCTCAGGTGGCTGGGCAGCGTTGGAAAATGATCCGCGCTTGTGGGAATCCTTGTTGCGCTCGGCATTGCGCAGCAGTTTTTTCCCGGCCAATGGGGATGGCGCGGATGATCCGCCACAGCCCCCGCCGCCGCCGCCTTTTCGGGATGAGCTTGAATTTGGCGGTCTTCCCCCGCCCAGGCCGCACATCATGCAGCGGGTCGACCGCTTTGTCAGCAGGATCATCCTGCAAGACGAACATCACAAGCTGATCAAGGGTAACCCACGGCTTGGCGAACCGGATAAGCTGCATGAACTCAAATCGAAAAACAAAGTCGTTGGTTATTTGGGGATGTACCGGCGGCAGCGCTTGACCGAGAAAGTGGATGTGGAGTTTGCCGACCACCTGCAACGCGCCTTGTGGATCATTGGTTTTCTGACGTTGCCAGTGACTGCGCTGCTGGCGTTTTTGTTCGCCCGCCATTTGGGAAAACCTATTCAGGCGTTGCGTAATGGCGCGCGGCAATTGACAGATGGCAATTACGCCCTGCGCATGAAAGCGGCCGGGCGGGATGAATTGGCCGATCTTACCCGTGATTTCAACAAGCTGGCGGAGCGCTTGCAGCAAAACGAAAATTCCCGCAAGCAATGGATTGCTGACATCGCCCACGAGTTGCGCACGCCACTTTCCATCCTGCGCGGGGAAATTGAGGCTTTGCAGGACGGAATCAATCAGCCGGACGCCACTACGTTTGCCTCCCTGCACCAGGAGGTCAGCCATTTGGAGCGGTTGGTGGGTGACCTTTACGACTTGTCCATGTCCGATAGTGGTGCACTCAGCTACCACAAGGAAAAAATTGACATTATCGCCCTGTTGCGGGAAACGCTGGTGTTGCATGGGGGGCCGTTACACGAGCGTGAATTGCAGGTTGACACCATCTGCATCGCGTTGACGCCGGTCTATGTGCAGGGCGACCCGCAACGCTTGCAGCAATTGTTCAAGAACCTGCTGGAAAATAGCCTGCGCTATACGGATATGCCGGGGCAACTGCGCGTCAGCACCCAAATAAAAACTGGCTCGGTGGAGCTTTTGTTTGAAGACTCCCCGCCCGGTGTCCCGGATGAAGCCTTGCCGCGCCTGTTTGAGCGTTTGTACAGGGTGGAAAGCTCCCGTAACCGTGCGACTGGCGGGGCAGGGTTGGGGTTGAGCATTTGCCGCAGTATCGTGGAAGCGCACGATGGCGACATTAGCGCTGCCCATTCGACTTTGGGTGGGGTGGCGATCCGCATACGCCTGCCGATGGAAAATTGATGGACATTCATCATGGATCACATCCTGATTGTAGAAGACGAACCTAAAATCGCTGATTTGTTGCAAAAATACCTGAATAGCGCCAATTACCGCACCCATTGGCTTAATACGGGCCTTGGCGTCAGTGACTGGGTGCGCAATGAGCATCCTACCTTGATTTTGCTCGACCTGATGTTGCCAGGTAAGGATGGCCTGGAGGTCTGTAAGGAAATCCGCCAGTTTTCCCCTGTCCCTATCATTATGCTGACCGCGCGGGTGGAAGAAATTGACCGCTTATTGGGGTTGGAACTGGGTGCTGACGATTATATCTGCAAACCCTTCAGCCCACGCGAAGTGGTCGCCCGCGTCAAGTCCATCCTGCGGCGGTTGCAGGCGTTTTCCCAAGCTGCTGACAGCCACACGGCAAGCCCGGAAATGTCGTTGCTGGAGCTGGATCGTGACCGCCTGTTGGCCAGGTCTGGGGAACAGGAAATCACGCTGACGTTGGTGGAGTTTGAACTGCTGGCCACGCTGTTGCAGCATCCGGGCAGGATTTTCGGGCGTGACCAACTGATGTCGAAGGTTTATGCCGACAACCGCATCGTCTCTGACCGCACTATTGACAGCCACATTAAAAAATTACGTAAAAAACTGGCAGAAATCCTTCCTGGCCAGGAGCTCATCCACTCCGTCTATTCGGTCGGCTACAAATTCGAATCGTGACTTTCACATTGTTTGCACAATTGCGGCAAATTTTGTGCGCAATCCACGCGTAACCTTCACCTTGTCGAAAGCAGCAATATTCTGAGCCGAACTACAAAATCTGCAATTTACTACGGAGCATTTGAAATGAAAAAAGTACTGGTCGTTACGGCATTGGCCGCCATGCTTGGCGCAACTGTGGCGATGGCCGACCATGGTTTTGGCGGTGGCTTTGGCGGCAAGGGTATGGACCGTTTAAAAACGGCGCTGGGCCTGAGTGATGTGCAGGCCAGCCAAGTAGACGTCATCATGCAGGAACAGAAAGCGAAGATGGACGCCCTGCGTGAGGAAACCAACCAGCGCATCCAAGCATTGTTGACCCCTGATCAGGCAACCAAATTTGCGGAAATCCAGCAGAAGCGTCAAGAACGCATGCAAAAAGCCCAACAGCGCATGCAAAACAGGCCTGCGCCTGCTGCGGGCACCACCTTTTAAGTTTTAGTCAGAAGTTCTCTTGGTCTACGTTTGAGTCATATTTCACCTCGCTTGGGGCGGCCTGATGGCCGCCTTTCTTTTTTGTTGCCGTTAATCCGCTTTGTGCGCTTATAGGTCGGGTAATCGCCATCTGACCTTTTTATTTGATCCATATTCCATGCTGATTGAGCTGTCGTGATTTTATTTTCTCGACTTTTTATGCGATGTGCTTTTAATTCTTGTTATTCAGCTATTTGAATAATAAAGGTTATTATTTTGGCAAGGAAGGCAGGTATGACGAATATCACTACGGATAATGATGACGATCTGAACCCGTATCAGGAATATGCCATTGCTGGCGTTGTTATCCTGTTGTTCGGGCTGCTGTATTGGTTTCTGAACTATGGTTGGAATATAGACGCAGAAACTGCCGCCACAGTTAAGCCCGCCGGTCCCTTTGCCGTTGTGGTAGGGCAGGATAAGTTGGAATTCAACGCCGCTGCCCAGGAAACTGCCGCCGCCACTGGAGCGGAAGGAAACGCGCCTGCGACGGCAACGATGGAAAAGGCTGTTCCGCCCGCCGCTTTGCCACCTGCGCCAATTCAAGCCACGCTTGGTTCAGGGCAGAATTCTTCCACGCCTGCCCAGTCGGCGGTGGAAAAAGCTGCCGATAGCAATCCAGTGGCATCAACGCCGGTAGAGCCTGTGGTGGTTGCTGATGCTGCCCCGACAGAGAAGCCCATCCCCGAAACGGCCTTTTTGGATGCAGCCCCAGCAGGGAAGCCCGCCCCCGAAACGGCCTTTTTGGATGCAGCCCCAGCAGGGAAGCCCGCCATCGGGACGGCCTTTTTGGAAGTCACCCCGGTTGACCCTGATGCCTTCAAAGCTGAAGCAGAAACCCATACGCCAGCTCCATCTTCCACTGAGGCTCCTGTTAGCCAGCCTGTGCAGGCAGCAGAGTATAAGCTTCCGGATGGCGGTGAAGTGGCTATTGGCGAAACAGGCTTTGCGGCGGAGCTTTTGCAGGCCATCAACCAAGACGCAGTGGACAAGCCGATCATTTCCGACAAGATCACTTTCAGTAAGGGGTCAGTCCAGTTTGATGCGGCTTCTGAGCAGCCAATCAGGGAAATAGCTGCTTTATTGCATACTTTTCCCAATATCAAACTCCTGATCCGGGGGCATACCGATGAGACTGGCATACCTGGCCGCAATACTGAACTCTCCTTGTTGCGCGCCAATGCGGTGGGCGCGGCATTGGTGAAACTGGGAATTGACCGGCGTCGCCTGAGCATTATGGGCATGGGGGACTTGGAGCCAATCGATACCAATGCAACCGAAGAAGGGCGTAAAAATAACCGTCGTGTTGACGTCATGATCATCCATTAACGGACAATTTGTTGTAAATCTATTCATAAGCAGGAGTGAAACTATGGAAGGATTTTTGTCTTCTATCACCAATACCCTGGGGCCAGCGGCTACCGGCAAGTTGGGGCATGCCCTGATCGGCCTGCTGATCCTTATCGTCGGTTTGGTTGTGGTTGGTTTTCTGGCCGGTATTTTCAGGCGGTTGCTGGAGCGTGTGGGTTTCCTGCAACGCACCGGTTTGACGCACACGTTGGCATCTTTGATCAAGGCGATCATGACGATTTTTGTGTTGATGGCGGTGTTGCAATATTTCGGGTTGACTGATGTGTTGGCTCCATTGAAAGGCATGGTGAACAAGTTCCTGGCGGCGGTGCCCAATATCATTGGTGCTGGTGTCATTGCCTATGCTGGCTGGATGATAGCGAAAATTGTCTCTGAGTTGGTGGGCGTGGGCTTGCACAAACTTGACCGTCAATTGCTGGAGCGGACAGGCAACACTAGCCTGAAAGTGTCCAAATTGGGCAGTTCCTTTGTCTTTGCCGCCATCCTGTTGCCAATTGCCGTGACAGCGTTGGGGGTCTTGAACATCCCTTCCATTACCGGGCCAGCTTCCGACATGCTCAACAAGCTGTGGGCGGCCATTCCCAATATCATTGGCGCAGGCATTATCCTTACCGTGACCTACATTGTGGCCCGATTCGCCATTTCTATCCTCAATGGTGTCCTGGATGGCGTCAATATAAACACCATGCCGCAAAAACTGGGTATCGCCAGCCTGTTCAATGGTTCTTTCACGCCAATCAGGCTGATCGACAATGTGATCATGTTCTTCGCCATGCTGGCGGCGGCGACTGCGGCGGTGAATACGCTTGGCATCGACATCATTTCCAATATCTTCGCCAAGGTGTTGGAATTTGGCGGCGGTATCCTGGTGGGGGGCGTGATCCTGGTGATCGGTTATTTCCTGAGCACGTTGGCCTACAACAAGTTGCAGCTGCTGGGTGCCTCCGGGTTGGCCAACATTGCCCGTATTGCGATTTTGGGGTTGGTGTTGGCGATGGGGCTGCGCGCCATGGGGTTGGCGGACAATATCGTCAATATGGCGTTCGGCTTCACTTTGGGGGCAGTGGCGATTGCGGCGGCTTTGGCCTTTGGTCTTGGTGGCCGGGAGGCGGCCAAACGCGTCACCAATAATTGGGCTGACAAAATCACCCGGATTTAAGCCAGTTTATCCTTCCCCTTCCTTGTCGAGGAGGGGGAAGGTAGGTCTAATGCTTGTTTTTTCAATGTGATCATTTTCGTTAGGAAGCATTTGGGACATAATCGCGCGTCTTGTTCCGGAGCCTTCCTCATCATGCATCCTGTTGTCGCCAGCATCCTGCTTCTGTTATGCAGCAATGTTTTCATGACATTCGCCTGGTATTCACACCTCAAGGAACTTAACCACAAACCTTGGCTGGCGGCGGCGTTGGTGAGCTGGGGAATCGCCTTGTTCGAATATTTGCTGCAAGTGCCTGCCAACCGTATCGGCTATGCCGTACTGACGGTCGGGCAGCTCAAGATCATGCAGGAAGTCATAACCCTGACGGTGTTTGTCCCTTTTGCACTGTTTTACCTCAAGGAACCGCTCAAACTGGATTATCTGTGGGCAGGGCTATGCATGCTGGGTGCCGTATATTTCATATTCCGCGACAAGCTGGGTTAGGTTGTCTGGGAGGGCAGTGGATTAATTTTGTTGGCCTATTTCAGCAGCTCAATATTTTTGAAAGCATCCATTACGCCCATTGGGTTGCCGCTGGCGTCGTATTGTTTGCCATCGCCGATGGTGACGGTGGCCTGTTTGCCTTTGAAGCTGTCTGGCATGGCGGCCGCGCTGTTCCAATCATCACATAATGGGGCGGCACAAAGTCCGGTGTGTTCTTTTCCCTGTTGATCCCGGATGCTCAGGTAGCAGTTGTCGCCGCATTCAAATCCAGTGATTGCGCCGGTAAGTGAACGGGGCGTGCTGGATTCTGTAGGCTTTCCGCCATGGTTTAAACACGTTTTGTCGGCGACGGCATCGGCAAGGTCGCGTGCCTGTTGGTTGGCGTCTTTGCCCGGTTTGACGATGTCAGTGACGCATATCCCGTCCGTGCTGATTTTGCTGACCACCAGATAGGAGGTGATTTTGGTGGGTGTTGCCGGATCTTCGCTGACGTTGTAGCGCACAATCAGGGCGATGGGGTCAGCCTTGCCGCCATTCTGCTGGATTCTCCATTCAGCCTTGCTGCCGAGAGAGGAAAAACCGCTGGAGACAGTAGACCATAATTCAAGCGGGAATTCCTTGCCGTTGGGGGCAATCACATTGAGGGTTTGGCGGAGGTCACCTTCCAGCAGGTCTAACCGGAAGCCTGCCGTACCGAAGCAACGTCCGTGGTAGGAACCCGTTTCGTTATCACTGGATGCAAGGGTTTTACAATCCTTGGCCTCCAGGCTGGTGTAAATGCTGTCCATTGTGGTGGTTGCAGCCCCGGCAGGCAGGGTCAGGCAAGCAGCTAGCGCCATGAGCAAGTTCGGGGAGGTGGACTTCAGCATGCCGTTATCCTCGCAGAAGTGATAATGGCGGTTAGCTTATTCCAGTCTGTGCCCAAAATCAGCGATGAATAATAAAAAGGTTTCTTCGTCTGTCTGGTGGAATGTTGCTTTATGGGAGGCATGCGGGTTTTTTACGTTATGTATGCGCGAATATTTTTTCAGCGTATTGCCGAAATTCGATAGCTGGATTAATCTTCTGCCTACCCGAATTCTCGGGTTCCAAGAGCTATTCCGGCTTGCCCAGTTCCGAACCTAAAAAAGCGGCTGTGCGGCGTTGTTGTCGTAGAGGTGTTTTGTGGAGCCTAATCCTTGTCTGGCATGTGGTGCATGTTGCGCCAGTTTCCGGGTATCTTTCTATTGGGCGGAAGCGGACGCCGCCGCAGGAGGTGTCACGCCAACTGAGCTTACGACAGTGGTTTCCCCTTATCGGGTCGCCATGCGCGGCACTGATCAGGTGCACCCGCATTGCATCGCACTGGCAGGGGAAGTCGGCACCCAAGTCCATTGCCGTATTTATCAGCAACGTCCATCACCCTGCCGTGAGTTCAGGGCTTCGTGGGAAAACGGCGAGCGCAACGAAACATGTGAGCGCGCCCGCGCCCGCTATTCTTTGCCTCCCCTGGCTCCGGCGCTGTCCACTGTAAAATGAATTTGATATTTGTCAATGTATGACTTGATTTACACAGGTATTTGGTATATTAATTGGTCTGCTTAGAAAGTAGCCTAACACAACGGCAATCAGACAATAATGGCTCTGAATCCACTCCACCACCTTGGAGTTCATGGAGCATGGATGTTTCCCCTGTCCTTGCTCCATTCTTCCTTTTCTATCCTTTTATCCGAAGCGGAATTAAATGAGTAATCCCATGGTCTATATCTTTGGAGATAGGAATAGTGTATATCAATAGTCAAGTATTCCGGCAGGTGCGACTGAAAAGCCTGCGCCTGCGGGTTGCTGCAGGAGGAGGATATGCTTGCCCGCATTCACAAAAGTGCTTCAGGTTTTGCTGACCGGCTATGGCAGTGGGGCATTGGCTGGCTGAACGCCGTCCCTCATGAAGAGGATCTCAGTGCGTTGTGCAATTTCGAGTTCCTGGAGCGGGAGGTGCGCCCTGCTGACGTTATCCTGTTCGCAGGCCAGTCGCGCGTCAGCAAGGTTATCCAAAGTGTGGCCTTGTCCCCCTGGACGCATGCGGCGTTGTATGTCGGGCGGCTTAATGACATCCGCGACCCGAAAGCGCGTTCACGGCTGGCGGCGTATTATGATGGCGACCTGGGCGAGCCGCTGGTGATTGAATCCTTGCTGGGGAAAGGTGCCATCGTGACTCCCCTGCGCCAATACCGTAAGGAACACCTGCGCATTTGCCGTCCTGCCTCCCTGACATGGCAGGATGCCGACAAGGTGGTGAATTTCGCCATCGAGCATCTGGGGATGGGCTATGACGTGCGGCAATTGCTGGATCTGGCCCGTTTCATGTTCCCGTATGCGATCCTGCCCCGCCGCTGGCGGTCGAGCCTGTTCCAGCATAATGCTGGGCAACCTACCCACATCGTCTGTTCGAGCATGATTGCACGTTGTTTCCAACAGGTGCATTACCCGATCCTGCCGATTGTCCGCACTGAACAACAAGATGAAGTGAGGTTCTATGAGCGTAATTTTCGCCTGATTACGCCCAGTGATTTTGATTACTCCCCCTATTTTTCCATTATCAAATATCCTGCCTGGAACGTCGGCAGTGAACCTGCCTACCGCACGCTGCCCTGGCATCAGGAGAAGGAGGAAACCCATGAGTTGGCTAACCGAATACCGGCGGCGGCACATCAGCCGTCCGTTGATGCGCTTGATGAAACAACAGCTGCCGCCCATTTCACGCACCGAACAGGAAGCGCTGGACAGCGGCAACGTCTGGTGGGACTCCGAACTCTTTTCCGGCAAGCCGGATTGGGGGCGGTTGCACACGCTGCCCATCAGCAAGCTGAACGCTGAGGAGCAGGCGTTTCTCGAGGGCCCAGTGGAAGAATTGTGCCGCCGTCTGGATGATTGGCGGATTACCCACGAATTGTACGACCTGCCTCCCGACATTTGGGAGTTCCTCAAGCAGCACCGTTTTTTCGGCATGATTATCCCCAAGGACTATGGTGGCCTTGGCTTTTCTGCGTTGGCGCATTCGCAGGTGGTGATGAAAGTCTCCAGCCGTAGCGCAACCGCCGCTGTCACCGTGATGGTGCCGAATTCGCTCGGCCCCGGTGAGTTGCTGATGAAATATGGCACCCAGGCGCAAAAGGACTATTACTTGCCACGGCTGGCGGATGGGCGGGAAATCCCCTGTTTTGCCCTGACCGGGCCGGAAGCGGGCAGCGACGCCAGCTCCATTCCCGATAGCGGCGTGGTGTGCAGGCAGGATTTCAACGGTGAAAAGAACGTGCTCGGCATCCGCCTCAACTGGGAAAAGCGTTACATCACGTTGGGGCCGGTGGCGACTCTGCTGGGGCTGGCGTTCCAGCTTTATGACCCGGAGCATTTGCTGGGCGAACAGGACGGGCTCGGCATTACTGTGGCGCTGATTCCAACCCACCACAAGGGGGTGGAGATTGGCACGCGCCACTATCCGCTCGACATCCCGTTCCAGAATGGCCCTAACCGTGGGCGCGATGTGTTCATCCCGCTGGACTGGCTGATTGGTGGCCGCGAGCAGGCAGGCAATGGCTGGCGGATGTTGGTGGAATGCCTCGGCGAAGGGCGCGGGATTTCCCTGCCTGCGCTATCCACCGGCGCGGCCAAGGTGGCTTCGCGCTATACCGGTGCCTATGCGCGGGTGCGCCAGCAGTTCGGGATGCCGATCGGCCAGTTCGAAGGGGTGGAGGAGCCGCTGGCGCGCATCCTCGGCAACACCTACATCATGGATGCGGGGCGTATCCTGACCGCCACCGCCATCGACCAGGGGCAGCGTCCGGCGGTGATCACCGCCTTGCTGAAATACCAGCTGACCGAACGGATGCGGCGGCTGGTCAATGACGCCATGGACATTTCCGGCGGCGCGGGCATTTGCATGGGGCCATCCAATTACCTCGCGCGCGCTTACCAATCGATTCCGATCGGCATTACGGTGGAAGGGGCGAATATCCTGACCCGTTCGCTGATTGTGTTCGGGCAGGGCGCGATGCGTTGCCATCCGTGGCTGCTGAAGGAAATCCGGGCGGCGCAGGCGGAGGATGACGAAGCTTTCGACAGCGTCTTCCTCGGCCATGTCAGGCACATCCTGGCGAACCTTGGCCGTAGCGTCTGGTATGGGTTGAGCAATGCGGTCTTCGTCACCTCCGGTTCGCCGTTGACGCGCCGCCATTACCGCAACCTGAGCCGCCTGAGCAGCCAGTTTGCCTTATTGGCCGATTATGCGGCCCTGTCGTTGGGCGGCAGCCTGAAACGGCGCGAACGTTTGTCCGGGCGTATGGCTGACATCCTCGCCAACCTGTACCTGTGTTCCGCCGTGCTCAAGCACTTCGAGGATCAGGGCGAGCCGGAAGCGGATCTGCCGCTGCTGGAGTACGCCAGCGCCTTGACCATACATCGCGCGCAACAGGCGATGCTGGCGGCGTTCCATAACCTGCCTCGTCCCTGGTTGGCGAAGACCTTGCGCACCCTGATGTTCCCGTATGGCAAACCGTTCAGCCCGCCCGATGACAAGCTGATCCATCAGGTGGCGCGGCTGGCGTTGGAACCTTCCGCCACCCGTGACCGTTTGACTGCTGGCGTTTATATCACCAATGACCCGGCAGACCGGATGGGCAGGATTGAAGACGCCCTGCACAAGACATTGGCGGCGGCGGAAATCGAGAAGCAACTGCGCAAACTGCTCAAGGAAGGCAAGTTGCAGGCGCATACGGTTGACGAAGCCATTGCGGAAGCGCGGGACAAGGGGCTGCTGGATAAATTCAGCGCAGAACGCTTGCTCGCGGCGCGCAAGGCAGTGCAGAACGCCACCCGGGTGGATGATTTCCCGGCGGAGTACTTTCGCAAATCGGGCAGTTATCCCGCCAATCAGCAAATGAACACTCAATCAGGCTAAACAGGGGAGCCAAAGCCGGGCAGGGCATGTGCCTTGTCCGGCTTTGTGTTGTGGGAAGGCGGATGGGACGCTGCCTTAGCCGTTGCAGCCGCTGCCTTGCCCACCGGCAGATTCGTCTGATTGCTGGACAGTGGCAGGGCAAGTGTGCCTGCCGCCAGAACCATCCGCTGCATTGTTGGCACCGCCAGATTGGCCGCCATCATTGCTGTTGCCAGCCTGTGAGCTGTCGCTGCTGGTGCCGCCTGCATCGATTTTCTGCATCAGCTGCTGGATAAGCTGCATGATCTGCTCCAGCATGTTTTGCAGGTCTGAGCCGCCGGACTGGCCGCTTTGCCCGGAAGAACCGCAGGAACCGCCGCTGCAACTGCCAGATTGCTGGGAGCTGGGGGCATTCATGGCTTGGTTGAACGCTTGTACGCTGCTGGCGGAAGGGGAAGACAGGGCATTGGAAGAAGCCCCATAACCTGCGCCCTGGGAGTTTATGCCATTAATATTCATCATACTGACTCCATGTCGTGTGTGTTGAAAAGTCCATTTACTTAAAATTGCCCTTCTCTGTAGGGTACAACAGATGTTACAGGTGAGGGGCAATTGTGCAGACGCTTGGTCGGAGGTTCTGGCGCGCTGATCAGGCGGGGAGCTTCAACGAAGCGGGCAATGCAAGTGCCGGACTTGATGCTTTCCGCTATAATCGCCCGTTTTCCAACCCTGAACATACGATCTGACGCCATGACTGACCGCCTGCAAGAAACCGCCCGCCGCCGCACCTTCGCCATTATTTCCCACCCGGACGCGGGTAAGACCACCATGACCGAAAAGGTGCTGCTGTTCGGGGGGGCGATCCAGCTTGCCGGGACGGTCAAAGGCCGCAAGGCCGCCCGCCATGCCACTTCCGACTGGATGGCAATGGAAAAGGAGCGCGGGATTTCCGTCACGTCCTCCGTCATGCAGTTCCCCTATGCGGGGCGCATCGTCAACCTGCTGGATACGCCGGGGCATGAGGATTTCTCGGAGGACACCTACCGCGTACTGACGGCGGTGGATTCGGCGCTGATGGTGATCGACGTGGCCAAAGGGGTCGAGGAGCGCACCATCAACCTGATGGAGGTCTGCCGGTTGCGCGACACGCCGATCATGACCTTCATCAACAAGCTTGATCGCGAGGGCAAGGAGCCGATCGAGCTGCTGGATGAGGTGGAAACTGTCCTCAAGATCAAATGCGCCCCCATCACCTGGCCAATCGGCATGGGCAAGCGTTTGAAGGGCATCTACCACTTGCAGCAGGACAAGGTGATCCTTTACAAACCGGATACCGAGCGCCGTCAGGAGTATGAGGAAATCCAGGGGCTGGACAACCCGGCGCTGGATGAGAAGCTGGGGATGCAGGCGCAGGAATTGCGCGATGAAATCGAACTGGTGCAAGGCGCCAGCCACGAATTCGACTTGCAGGAATACCTCGACGGCAAGCTGACGCCGGTGTATTTCGGCACTGCGCTGAACAGTTTCGGCATCCGTGAACTGTTGGATGATTTTGTGGAGCATGCCCCCGCCCCGCAAGCCCGCCCGACCACCAGCCGCAAGGTCGAAGCTGGCGAAGAGCCTTTCACCGGGTTCGTTTTCAAGATTCAGGCGAACATGGACCCACAGCACCGTGACCGCATTGCTTTTTTGCGGGTGTGCTCCGGCAAGTTCGAGAAAGGCATGAAAGCCAAGCATGTGCGCATTGGCAAGGACGTGAAAATTCCCGACGCGCTCACCTTCATGGCGTCTGACCGCGAGCATGTGGAGGACGCTTACCCCGGCGACATTATCGGCATCCACAACCACGGCAGCATCCGCATAGGCGACACCTTCACCCAGGGTGAAAACCTGCAATTTACCGGCATCCCCAACTTTGCGCCGGAACTGTTCCGCCGGGCGCAGCTGCGCGATCCGCTGAAAATGAAGCAGTTGCAGAAAGGGTTGGCGGAATTGTGCGAAGAGGGTGCCACCCAGCTGTTCAAGCCGCTGAACAACAACGACCTGATCCTTGGTGCCGTCGGCGTGCTCCAGTTCGACGTGGTGGCGCAGCGCCTGAAAGACGAATACAAGGTCGATGCGATTTTCGAAGGCGTCAACGTGCAGACCGCCCGCTGGGTTTCCTCAAGCAATGAGAAAAAATTCGAAGAATTCAAAACCAAGGCGGCGCAGAATCTGGCTTATGACCATTCCGGGGAACTGGTCTACATTGCGCCGACCCGGGTCAACCTGCAACTGGCGCAGGAAAAATGGCCTGAAGTCCAGTTCCATTCCACCCGTGAACATGGGGTGGATGTCGCTTAAGAAAAATCTGCCTGCACAACGGAAGTGTCCGAGTTTTAGGCTTCGTAACAATAAAAAGGCCGCCAAACGGGCGGCCTTTTGAGTGTGTGAGGGTCAGATTTGTTGTGATTGAGTAGTGTGTGTATCCATTTGCCATAGTACAGGTTTCCATGCCGCAGCCAAAGGCGTATGAGATGTTTTTATCCTGTTGACGCCCCGAGGTTTAGCTGCCAATAACACTGAACGCCCGCGTTTTGACGCTGCACAGGCTTTAAACCGTCAGGAAACGTCCCATATTGAAAACAGAAAATAACCGTTTTGAGGACATGACATGAGCAATCCCATCAACTTGGTGTGCCCGGCGTGCGGCGTCACCAACCGCATCCCTGCCGAGCGTACTGCTGACCACCCGAAATGCGGCAAATGCGGTGGTGCCTTGTTCAACGGGCATCCGACGGAATTGACCGGGGCGAATTTCGGCAAGCATATCAGCCGTAACGGCATTCCGGTGCTGGTGGATTTCTGGGCTCCGTGGTGCGGGCCTTGCCGGATGATGGCACCGGCGTTCGCCCAAGCGGCTGCGCAAATGGAGCCGCAAGTGCGTTTCGCCAAACTGAACACCGAAGACCACCAGATGATCGGGGCGCAATACGGCATCCGCAGCATCCCGACCATGGCGCTATTCCGGGACGGCAAGGAAATTGGCCGTATTTCCGGTGCGATGGGGGCGGCGGATATTGTGCGCTGGGTCAACAGTCAGCTCTGAACCGGCAAGTCGAAGAAGTCGACCAGACCAGTTTCCAGCGAATACTCCGCGCCAACGATCAACAGGTCATCATCGTCAACCAGTTGTTCCAGAATCCTGGAGCCATGCTTCAAGTGGCTGACGGAGGCGCGGATATTGGAACGCACCGCATGCCGGATCAATTCATCGGGTTTGTCGCGCAAGGGCGTTTCCATCAGTTCCGCGATCGCCGGGGAGATGCGTTCCACAATGGAGCTCAAGCCCCGGGAGGGAGCCTGCGACTTGCTGCGCAGCACATCCAGGGTGGCGTAAACCGCGCCGCAATGGGTGTGTCCCATGACGACCACCAGCCGGGTGTTGTATTGGGTGGCGGCGAATTCCACACTGCCGATCTGGGAGGGGGAAACCACGTTTCCCGCCACCCGGATGACAAACAGGGAGCCGAAGCCCAAGTCAAACACCAGTTCAGCTGGCACTCGGGAGTCGGAGCAACCGAGAATGATGGCGAAGGGGTTTTGCCCGGTGGTCAGCACTTCCCGTTGGGCGCTGGTCAGCAGGGTATCCAAGCTGCGGACATTGTTGACAAAGCGCTGGTTGCCATCCCTCAACTGTTGCAATGCTTCCCATGCATTCAGGTTTTTCGGTTTTTCCGCCATACAATGTCCTACTCCCGTATTGGGCCAAACTAATGGCCGTGTTGGTCACATTCCTTGAAAATACGGGCAGTACAGCCTTCACATTGCGATTTGTCAAGTTTCTGGTAAATGGCATGGATGGCGGCGGCCTTGGACTGGAACACGTTGCGGGCACCTTCATTGTCGAAACATTCACAGGCTTCCAACGCATCCCATAAGCCTTCCTTCACATTGACCAGATAGAGGTGCCCACCCATGGTGTACTGGCGGATTTTGGCCTCCTTGTACAGCGCATGGCTGCCTTGCAGGTCAGCGAAGTTGATGCCGTCGCAAATGATGGCCAGATGGGTCTGTTCCGGCGTTTCGGCGCGGATTTTCTCAAAAGTTTCCTCCAGATGGTTGACCGAGCCGAAGAACAGGGAACCGTCGATGCGCAGGAAGCGCAACTGGCGGCATTGCGGCAGGTCTGGTTCACTGGAGAATGAGCGGTTGGGCAAGTTCCTGTCCGGCGTGCGGGTGATGATTTTGGGTTTGGAAACCTTTTCCAAGTACAGCACCAGCGACAGCATCACCCCGGCGAAGATGGCGAATTCCAGATCCAGGAACAGCGAACCAAAGAAGGTGACTGCCAGCACGACAGTTTCACGGCGGGAAAACTTCACGATTGCGTGGATCTCATGCCAGTCGATCAGCCCCCAGGACACCAGGAACAAAACCCCGGCCATCGCCGCTTTCGGCAGGTAGGCGGCAAAAGGCGCAACCAGCACGACCACAAACATCAGCATCACCCCGGCGAATATCGCCGCCATCGGCGTGCGGGCACCCGCTTCGTAGTTGACCCCAGTGCGGTTGAAGGAGCCGGTGGAAACGTAGCCGGAGAAAAATGCGCCCGCCAGGTTTGACAGGCCCTGGCCGATGAACTCCTGGTTGCCGTTGATGTTATAGCCGCCCCGCGCCGCCATCGCCCGGCCAATGGAAACGGCTTCCGTCAGCGCGAACAGCGTGACCGCCAGGGCAGCGGGAGCCAGATCCTTGATGTTTTCCAGGGTCAGTTCCGGCGCTGACAGCGGTGGGAAGGTGTTTGGCAACGCCCCAACAGTCGCAATGTGGGTGACATCGCTTCCCAGCCAGGCGTTCAGCCCAATACTGGCCAGACTGCCAGCGAGGATGGAAACGACCATGTAAGGCAGGCGTTTCAGCCATTTTTTGGCGGCGATGCCGGTCAGCAAGGTAATGGCGGCGACCGAGGTCGCGTACAGGTTGACGCCGTCCAGGTGCTGCCAGAAGTTGAACAGGATTTCAGTCAGGCGGCCATTGTTTTCCATGTCGACGCCGAAAAAGTGCTTCAATTGCTTGGCGGCGATCAGGATGGCGGCCCCTGCGGTGAAGCCAATCACAACCGAGTGGGAAATGAAGTTGACCAGCGCGCCCATCCGCGCCAGGCCCAGCGCCAACTCAAACACGCCCACCATGAAGGTCAGCGTCAGCGCCAGCGTGACGTATTCGGCGGAACCCGGCGCGGCGTGTACGGAAAGGGCGGAAAACAGCACCACCGAGGCGGCGGTCGTAGGCCCTGACACCAAATGGCGCGAAGAGCCAAACAGGGCGGCGATGACAGCAGGCGCCATGCCTGCGTACAGGCCGTATTGCGGCGGCATGCCCGCGATGGTGGCGAAGGCCACGCCCTGGGGCAAGACAACAATGGCTCCGGTCAGGCCTGCAATCAGGTCGGCGCGCAGGTCGCGTCCGTTAACCTTGGGAAGCCAGTTCAAAAAAGGCAGCAGCCAGCTCCAGAAAGCTGGGATGGGTTGGGCGGTCGTTACCATGAGAGTCTCTTATTTAGTGTTCAATATAGCGTTGGGTGGGACGGATAGGGGCGCAGTGTCGCAAGGCTTTTGCTTTTTCTCCTGCTCAATCTGGTTTAAAACCCGTTGTAGGTTGGCCTGTTTGCCCTCATCACTCAGGTAGTCGGTTTCATATTGCATCGCCAGCGCATTGAGGATGGTTTTCAGGGTTTTCGGCAACTGTCGCATAATGAATCTCCAGGTTGATCGATGTCGGGCATCTTTTTGCAAGGCAGATGCCAATTGTTGCTTTATCTATAGTTGATTGTTCTTACAGATATTTTTACGGAACTGGAAATATTTGGCGATGGCTTTGCTGTTACAGTTTGCAACAGTCTGTCGTCTTGTGTTCCCAACACCCTGTTTTGATGGGGATTGCGCCCGACCCACCAAGCTGTTACAAAATGAAACACACCGTTGCAAGCTGAAATATCCCGCCATGACCAGCCTTCACCGTAAAATCACGCTCGCTTTCGCCGCCTCCGCCGGGGTGATGGCGGTGCTGGCGGCGTTTTCCTTTTTGGATTTGCTGTTTCTGGAACACCGCGTGCAACAGGGCATGGTGGTGAACAATCTGGAGTCCAGTGTGCAGGACATGCGCCGGGAGGAGAAAAACCTGTTCCTGTACCAAGATCAGGCGGCGGGTCAAGAAGCGGGCAAGCTGGCGGGGCAGGCGCTGCAACTGCTGGCGGAGGAGCCGGAAGCGCTGGCGGCGGTCAGCGAGCCGCCACAATTGCAGCGTTTGCAAACCGCCTTGCAGGATTATCGCCGCTTGCTCGCTGCCTATAAGTTGCCAGTGCAGGACAATGGCGCGCTGGAGGCAGGCATCCGCAACCAGGGGCATCGGGTGACGCAAATTGCCGAAAGCCTGTTCAGCAATGAACGCCTGTCGCTGCAACAGGCCATCGCCAGCGCCAAATGGGCGCAGGCGGCGGGCATCGGGGTGCTGGCTGTGCTGCTGCTGGGGATCGGGCGCGTGTTGGCGCGTTCCGTGGTGAGGCCGATGAAGCGCCTGATCGACGACCTCAACCCGATTGCCGAAGGCCGTTTTGACCGGCTGGAAATCAAATCGCGCAACGCCGAGCTGATTGCCCTGCGCACGGCTTTCAACCGCATGCTGGATGAGCTGGAAGCCCGCCGCCGCCGCCTGATCCAGTCCGAAAAACTGGCGGCGCTGGGCGTGCTGGCGGCGGGCGTGGCGCATGAACTGAACAATCCGCTGTCCAATATTTCTTCTTCCTGCCAATTGCTGGTGGAGGAATTCGACACGGCTGACCGCGCCATCCTGCTCGATTGGGCAGGCGTCATCGACAGTGAAACCGAACGTGCGCGCCGCATTGTCGACGCCCTGCTGGAATTTGGCCGCCGCCGCGAACCGCATTTGGAAACCGTGCCTCTCGCCGGTCTGGTGGAACGCACCCTGTTGCTGCTGGGCGGGCAGTTGCGCAAAACCGGCACCCGCGTGACAACCCAGATTCCGCCGGAATTGGGCATACAGGCTGACCCGCAACGCTTGCAGCAGGTGTTGATCAACCTGATCCGCAACGCGGCGGATAGCGGGGAAAATATCACGGTCAATATCCGTGCCAGCCAATGCAGCCCTGGTGGCTCCCCCTTTCCGCCCAATGCGGCAGTGGTGGGCGAATTGGGCTGCCGCCTGCGCGCGCAACCGCCGATGACTGAGATTGTCATCGATGACAATGGCCCCGGCATTCCGGCGGAAACCTTGCCGCGCGTTTTTGAGCCTTTCTACACGACCCGCGAGCCGGGCCACGGCATGGGGCTGGGGCTTTACATCGTGCAGGAAATCATCCAGGAACATGACGGCTGCATCGCCATCGCCAGCCAGCCGGGGCAGGGAACCCAAGTGGTGGTGCGCCTGCCGCGCACAGGAGGACAAACATGAACCCACGCATCCTGATAGTGGATGACGAAGCCGTGGCGGTTAAAAACCTGGCCTACGCCTTGCGCAAGAACGGTTACGATGTAACCACCCGCGAAAGCGGCCCTGGTGGGCTGGAAGCGTTGCAACATCAGCCGTTCGACGTGATCCTGACCGATTTGCGGATGGAGCGCGTCGATGGCATGGCGATCCTCAAACGGGCGCTGGAAACTGACCCTGACATGCCGGTGGTGCTGATCACCGCGCATGGCTCGCTTGATTCCGCCGTGGAGGCGATGAAGGCGGGCGCTTTCCATTACATCGCCAAGCCTTTCCGGCTGGATGAAGTGCGCAGCATCGTCGCCAAGGCGCTGGAGCTGGCGCAGCTCAAGCGTGAAAACCGCCGTTTGCGTTTCCAGGTCAGCAGCGGTTTGCATACGGACACCGGGCTGGTGACGCAAAATCCGGCCATGAACCATTTGCTGATGACCGCCCGGCAGATCGCCGCCACCGACACCACCGTGCTGGTCAGCGGTGAAAGCGGCACCGGCAAGGAGCTGCTGGCGCGTTACATCCATGCCCATAGCAAGCGCGGGCAGGGGCCGTTCATCGGCGTCAACTGCGGTGCCTTGCAGGAAGATTTGCTGGCCAATGAACTGTTCGGGCATGAAAAGGGCGCGTACACCGGGGCGACTGGCGACCGCGCCGGGCTGATTGAGGCGGCCAATGGCGGCACGCTGTTTCTGGATGAAATCGGCGAAATGTCGCTGGCAATGCAGGTCAAGCTGCTGCGGGTGGTGCAGGAGCGCGAAGTGCAACGGCTGGGCGCGCAGACGGCCACGCCGGTTGACGTGCGCTTGGTCACCGCCACCCACCGTGACTTGCGCGCCGAAGTCGCCGCCGGGCGGTTCCGGCAGGATTTGTATTTCCGGCTGGATGTGGTCGGTATGCGCCTGCCGCCGCTGGCCGCGCGGCGTGAGGACATTCCGCTGCTGGCGTTCTATTTCCTGCGCAAGCATTCGCTGCGGATGGGGCGGGATGTGGACAATATTGAACCTGAAGCGATGTCCTTGCTGCTGGCTTACCCCTACCCCGGCAATGTGCGCGAGCTGGAAAACCTGATTGAGCGCGGGGTGGCGCTGGCGCGTGGCAAGGCGCTGACGGTGGCTGAATTACCGGCGGCGCTGGCCGAACACGGTGTCCACGCCATGCCGGAGGTGGCGGACAGCCTGCCGACGTTGGCGCAGCGTGAGGAAGACTACATCCGCCATGTGCTGGAGCGCAGTGATGGCAACCGCACGCGGGCGGCGCAGATTCTGGGGATCGACCGCGTGTCGCTGTGGCGCAAGCTCAAGAAGTATGGGCTGGAGGCGGGGGAGGAATAGCCGGTTTCTGTTGCTTCACAACGCCTTATAAATCAGCATTGCCCCTGAAATCACCGCCGACAGCAAAAAGATGTGCTTGAGGAAACGGTTGCCCTGCTTGATCCCCAACGATGCGCCGAGGTAAGAGCCAATCAGCGCGCCAATCACCAGCCCCGGTGCAATCTGCCAGTAAATATGCCCCAACGTCAGGTGGGCCAGCGCGCCAATGGCGTTCCACACCAACCCGTTGGCGGCCAGCGTCATGGCGGTGGCGTGCAATTGGTCATAGCGCAGCAGGTAGACGTACAGCAGGGTGGTGAACACGCCGCTGGCGACCGAAACCCACCCGGAATAAAAGGCGATCGGCAACAGCAGCAAGCTGCCGATAATGACCTGTTTCCGGCCAACTTCCGGCGCATGTTGCAGTCCGCTGGAGCGTTTTAGCCAGGAAACGCCCGCCATCAGCAGGATGGACACGCCCGCCATCAGCAGCATCAGGTTCTGGTCGAGCGCGGTGGCGAACAATGTGCCCGCCACCACAAACGGCGCGCCCAGCAGCGCATTCCACCAGAATATTTTCCAATCAATCAGGTTTTCGCGGGCATAACGTAACGTGCTGCCGACGCCGATGAAGCCGACCGCCAGCTTGTGCGACGCCAGCGCATTGATGAACGGCAAGCCGCTGATGATCAGGATCGGCAGCAGGATCAGCCCCGCGCCGCCGCCCGCCAACGAGGAGAAAAAGCAGGCTATGAAGCTGGCTGCGGCGCTGACCAGGATGACGCTTATCGAAATGTCCATGAATTAACCGCATTACCAAAGTTGCGATCTTGCCACATCGGGTGGAGCAGCGACACCATGCAGGTTGGGGGGGTGATGTTCTCGGTTTCGTCGTTTGTCGGAGCGGGCGGCGACCCAAGTTTGAATATTGTAGGCTTTGGATATGACGAATCAATAACAACAGTTGCCCAGTTAGGAGTCATGTTGATGAATTCCTTTGGAATTTTAGTGGAAGGAGCAGGCGTATGAGCAAGGAAAAACTAGTAAACCTGATCCTGTCTGTCATTCTGGTATTAATCGAAATTCCATTAATCCTGTTATCCGGGTGGTTGATTGTCTCTCTTGTGACAAAGGAGCCATTTGATCCCCATGGATTGCTGTCCTTGAGTTTCCCTCTGACATTTACATTGGTGTTTGGCGTTTTGGCCTGGAAGGGACTTGCTTCAATCAATGTAGTTGGGGCTGCGCTCACTGTTAGAAGTTGGAGAATTCTTGCCGCCATTTGTATTTTGATAGGGGTTTTGGCGGGATCTGTTCAATGGGTTGGAATACTGTTGCCTTTCTTGATAGCTGCTGTATGTATCCAGGCGGATCCTTTGGTGCGTAGATTTTTTACTAGCGTTGGATCAAAGTATGTGAACGGCTTACATACTTTTAGCATTGCGAATATCCCAATTTATGTTCATGGGTCGCTCATTTGGACATGTCTGCTGATTAGCGTTGTCGTACAGTTCGATCTTGAATTGATGCTATTCAGTTGTATTGGCTATATTTTGGTTGTTGGTGTCCATGAGGCCGGACATGTAATTGCTGCTCGCATGCAGGGTTTGAATGTTATTGGTGTTTATTTCTCTGACAGAGGAGGGTTATGTCGAATGGAGAAAGCGCCTCGCCAGTTTGGAGAGGCTCTATTCGTGTATTCGGCAGGCATTTTAGCTCAACTGGCATTGCTAGGCGTGACTCTTGTATATCTGTTGGTTTTTGGAGAACCGACAAGCGTGTGGGAAACTTGTCTGGTTTTCTGGTTCACCGTGATAAATGTATTCCTAATCGTGGTGAATCTGATCCCCTTCCAAGGAAAATGGGATTGGCCGCCCCATGATGGGTTTGTTTTGTGGCGATTGCTGGTGTTCAAATATAGAGGCCTGCCCTATTCATTTCAGGATTTGTCGCTTATTCCAGTAGAGGAAGCTCCGGTTTTTGCTCCGTCCACGGCATTATTGTCGATGCCAGGGATGGCCCCCGAAGGGTTTGAAAGGGGTGTTGAAATCCTGAATGACAAGACGACGCCGATGACGCTGGTTATAGCCTTATTGAAAAAGCATTTTTGTTTGGAGGAAACCGAAGCAATCCAGTGGATGACGGATATCCATAATGACGGATATCCATACTAAACAACGCACCAGCTAAAGCTGGTGGGTTTGCGAGAGGGACTGAAAGTCCC
>NZ_JAYMYJ010000153.1:0-6014 GCF_035668035.1 Candidatus Thiothrix phosphatis
GCGGGTTTCCTGCTGACCGCTGTCAAGAACTGGACGGACATCCAGACCATCCATGGACGCCCTCTCCTGTTGCTGGCGCTGGTCTGGCTGCTGGCGCGGCTGCTGCCATTTACCGGGTTGCTGCCGTTGGCGGCGCTAGTTGACACGCTGTTCCTATGCTGGCTTACCTATGAAATCGCCCACCCGGTAATCAGGGCCAAACAGTGGAACCAAAGCGCCATCGGCGGCAAGATCGCCCTGCTGATCCCTGCCAATATCGTGTTCTACCTCGGCCTGTTGGGTTACTGGCCGATAGGTGTGAAAGTTGGTTTGTATGCTGGTTTCTATATCATTTTGGGCTTGGTCTTCACCATGGGGCGGCGGGTGATCCCGTTTTTCATCGAGCGCGGCGTCGGTTGCCCGTTTGAAGCGAAAAATGACGTGTGGGTTGACCGTTTCAGCCTGATCCTGTTCCTGGGTTTTGCGGTGGCGGATGTCATCGCCATCAGCTCAGGCAATGAAATGGCGCAGATGCTGGCCGCCCTGTTGGCGCTGGCGCTGGTGCCGTTCCATGCGTTCCGCATGGTTGGCTGGCACCATCCCAATATCTGGGAAAAGCCGTTGCTGTGGGTGCTGTACATGGCTTATGGCTGGCTGGTGGCAGGCTTCCTGTTCAAGTTCCTGTCCGCCGTGGCGGGCGTTTCACCCTGGATTGGTATCCACGCTTTCGCCGTGGGCGGTATTGGCATGATGACGCTGGGCATGATGGCGCGGGTGGCGCTGGGGCATAGCGGGCGCAATGTGTTTGACCCGCCTGCAATCCTGATTGTGGTGTTCCTGGTGCTGTTCAGCGCCGCCTTCATCCGGGTATTGAATGTCTGGTTGGTGCCGGAATTTTATGGCGAATGGATACTGAGCGCGCAATTGCTGTGGATCACCGCCTTCGGGCTGTTTGTGTGGAGCTACGCGCCGATGCTGGTCAAACCGCGCGTGGACGGGCGCTACGGCTGACAACACAGGCACGGCGGGCGCAACCCCGCCAAAACCCGTTCACACCTTCCCCGCCAACAATGCCTGAAAGCCTGGGGCTAATATCCAGGCTTTGCCCAGAGTGCTAGACTTTTCCCATAACCCAATAATTTCCTTGCTGAATATCACCGCTGAGGAGGCTCCCATGCGATATGCGCTGACTGTTGCCCTGCTTCTGTTTGCCGGAGCCGTATCGGCGGAGGAGCCGCCCGCCGCTTCACCCGCCAGCCTCGCGCCTGGCATGGTTCACCCCGGTTATGAGGAAAAACCCGCCTGGTTCAAGGAATCCTTCCTCGACATCCGCGACGACCTCAAGGAGGCGACCGCCGCCAACAAGCGTCTGATCCTGTATTTCTATCAGGACGGCTGCCCGTACTGCTCCAAACTGCTGAAGGAGGATTTCGGCAAGCAGTCGATCGCCGACAAGACCCAACAACATTTCGATGTCATCGCCATCAATATGTGGGGCGACCGGGACGTGACCGATCTGGATGGCAAGGCAGCCACCGAAAAGGGCTTCGCCGCCGGACTGAAGGTGCAATACACCCCAACCCTGCTGTTCCTGGATGAGGCAGGCAAGGCAGTGCTGCGCGTCAATGGCTACTATGCGCCGGACAAGTTTGAACTGGCGCTGGATTACGTCGCGGGCAAACACGAACGGGAAGGCGGCTTCCGTGAGTATTACGCCAGCCTGCCAGCTTCCAAGAAACCTGCGCAGGCTGAATCGGCCTCCCGCGTCATTGCCGACAGCCTGCCCTCCCCCCTGAAGCTGAAAGATGGCCGCAAGGATAGCGGGCGTCCGCTGTTGGTCATTTTCGAACAGGCCGAGTGCGACGCCTGCGATGAACTGCACCGGGATATCCTCACCCGCCCGGAAGTCGGTTACGCCCTCAGCAACCTCGATGTCGCCGTGGCGGACATCAATTCCGCCGACAAGCTGCAAACCCCGGATGGCAAGGACATGCCCACCAGCGAGTGGGCGCAGGCGCTGGAAATCAAGTACACGCCCAGCCTGGTGTTTTTCGACACCGACGGCAAGGAAGCCTTCCGCACCGAAGCTTACTTGAAAACCTACCACCTGCATGGCGCGATGGATTATGTCATCTCCGGTGCCTACCGCTGGCAGCCGGAATTCCAGCGCTTCCTGCAACACCGCACCGAAACGCTGCGGGCGCGTGGCTTCGAAGTGAACCTGATGGAATAGCAGGACACCCCTGCGTCACTGCAAGGCCTTGCCCAGATGGCTGGCGAAGGCTTCCGCAGGCATGAACCCAACCTGCCGGTATTGCTTCAGCTCCTCGCCGCCCTTGCCGAAAAACAGGATGGCGGGCGGGCCGACAATGCCGAAATGACTGAGCAGTTCCTTGGCGGCGGCGGAATTCTCAGTGACATCCGCCTTGATAAGGACAGCGTTGCGCAAGTGCGCCTGCACAGCGGGGTCGGGGAACGTGTACTTTTCCATTTCCTTGCAGACCACGCACCAGTCAGCGTAGAAATCAACCATAACAGGCTGGCCATTGCTGCTTTGGATGGCCTGCTGCAAATCCGCCAACGTCGTCACGGTGCGGAACGGCAGTTCCGCCGCCTCCGCGCCTCCCGCCTGCCCCAGCGCCAGACCCCGCAGCGGTTGCCACAGGTCGCCTTTGCCGGTGGCGCTGCCGACCATCAGCAAACTGCCGTACAACAACAGCAGGATTCCCACCCCTTTCCAGAGTTTGCGCCAGCCGCTGCCGTCTTCCGGCACAGGGGCCAACGCGCCGAGGAAAATGGCCGAAATCACGAACAGCGCCGCCCACAGCAACAAGGCGAGCGGTTCCGGCAAAATACGCTCCAGCATCCAGATGGCGACCGCCAGCAGCATGACGCCGAACACCGCCTTGATCGCCTCCATCCACGCGCCTGCACGCGGCAGCCATTGGCCAGCGGATGCCCCGACCAGCAGCAGCGGAATCCCCATGCCGATGCTCAGTGCAAACAACGCCAGCCCGCCCAGTAGCGCATCCCCAGTCTGGCCGATGTAAATCAGCGCCC
Source organism: Candidatus Thiothrix phosphatis (assembly GCF_035668035.1). NCBI lineage: Bacteria > Pseudomonadati > Pseudomonadota > Gammaproteobacteria > Thiotrichales > Thiotrichaceae > Thiothrix > Candidatus Thiothrix phosphatis. Next base: position 3,040 of record NZ_JAYMYJ010000153.1, read on the forward strand.
CGGCCAGCGGCGCGGCCACGCATGGCCCCACGATCAGCGCCGACAACGCGCCCATGATGGCGACGCCGATCAGGCTGCCGCCTTCCTGCCGGTTGCTGAGGTTGTTCAGGCGGCTCTGGATGGCGGATGGCATCTGCAACTCATAGAAACCGAACATGGACAACGCCAGCAGCACGAAAATGGCGCTGAACACCCCCAGCACCCATGGATTCTGGAACATGGCCTGCAAATTCTGCCCAAACAACCCGGCCAGCACGCCCGCCACCGTATAAGTCAGCGCCATCGCCAGCACGTAGGCCAGTGACAGGAAAAACGCCTTGCGTGGGTTCAAGTCTTTTTGCCCGACAATAATGCCGGACAGGATCGGGATCATCGGAAATACGCACGGCGTGAACGCCAGCAGCAACCCAAAGCCCAGAAAGCCCAGCAGGGTCAGGAAGGTATTGCCACCCGCGAGCTTGGCGGCGATCTGATCTTGTTCGGACAACGCAGGCCCGCCGCCCGGTTGCGCCGCTTCGGCCACCGCTTCTGGAACCTGGGTTTCCACCCATTGCACGCTCGCCTGCTGCCCGGCCTGAGGAGCGGGCAGGCTGACTTGGTACGCCTTCAGTTCCGCCGGATAACACAGCACGTTTTCCGCGCAGCCCTGCCAACCCAGCTCCAGCAGGAAGCTGCCTGCCTTGCCTGCGCTGGAGCGCTTCACCGGCAGGCGGATTTCCGCGTAGTCGTGGATGGCTTCAATCCGGCCAAAATATTCATCCTGCTTGACCTCGCCGTCCGGCAGTTGCGGCTCCCCGACCGTGACGCCTTTCGGCTCAAACACCTTGACCAGGAACTTGTCCTTGTAAAGGTAGTGGTCGGGCGCAATGACCCAATTCAGCTTCAGCACATCGCCTTCCAAGGAGGGCTGGCCAATGGCGAATGCCTGTTCAGAAGTCAGGCTGCCGTCGTCGAAATCAAAGGTCGCCTCGGCGGCCTTGGCCGGTTCCGGCTCACTCCACACCGGATGGGCCGCCAGCAATAGGCACGCCAACACCGCCAACAGCCCATACTTCAACTGGCTGGATAACTTATCCACGCTCCTCTCTCCTCCAGCGGACAACAATGCCCCAGTGTAATGGATTCCCCGGCAAATTGTGAGATAAGCCCGCCAGCCCACAACTTTCATGATTCGCGGGCGGCTCATGAAAAAGTTGACCTACATCATTCCTGAGTGCCCTTAACTCACCCATGATGAAAGCTCAACAGCACCCCAGGAGAAGCCCCCTCATGCATACCTATGAACACATCCTTGTACCCGTGGATTTCACCCGGATCACCGACGCCATCATTACCCGCGCCAATGAGCTGGCGAATTTCTACAGCGCCCGCCTGACACTGCTGAATGTGCTGGAAGACATTTCCCTTGGCAATGTCGCCTTTGGCGGCACGCAAAAACTTGGCATGAGCCAGGAAATGAAGCAAAAGCAGATGGCCATGGCGACGGATAAATTACGCAAGCTCGCCACGGATCTGGGTGTCCCCATCAACGCGGCGTTGGAAACCGTCCACACCAACGGCAAACCCAGCGAAGCCATCATCCAATTCGTCAAGGACAACGGCATTGACCTGGTTGTCGTCGGCAACAGCGGCAAAAAAAGCGTGCTGGGCTTCATGGGCTCCACGGCGGAAGCTACCCTCAAGGGTGTGCCTTGTGATGTAATGGCGATCCGGATTACTGATTAAGCAGGAACGCATGACCAAACCCTCCCGTCTGCTGGCGAGCGCGCTGCCCGCCGTGTTTTGCTTGTTCCCCCTCGGCGCGCTGGCGGATGAGTGGACAGGCCAGGACAAACAGCTGCATTTTGCCGTCTCTGCCGTATTGGGGATCGCCGCCTATTCCCACACCCATGACCGCGCCCAGGCGTTTGGCTGGGCGATGGTGCCGGGCATCCTCAAGGAGGTGATCGACAGCCAGCAAGACGGCAACGATTTCAGCGGCAAGGATCTGGCATGGGACGCCCTGGGCGCGCTGGCAGGCGCGCAGGTGGGCCACTGGGCCATCGGCCAAAACCGGGTCAACTGGGTGAAGGAATTCTGAACCTCCATGCTTGACGCCACCCTGCGCATCCTGGGCATCATTTTCCCGGTGTTCGCCTGCGCCGCGTTGGGTGCCGCCTATGGCTACCGGCACCGCCCGGACATGGCGGTGGTCAACCGGCTGAACATGGATTTCTTCGCCCCGTTCCTGGTGTTCTGGGTGTTGATGGACAAGCCTTTCGACTTCCTGGCCTTCCGTGACTTGGCGATTGGCGGCGTGGCGGCTGTCCTGGGTTCCGGCCTGTTGCTGTGGCCGCTGGCGTGGTTGTTGCGCATCAACCTGAAAACCTTCCTGCCGCCGATGATGTTCAACAACTCGGGGAACATGGGCATTCCGCTGGTGCTGTTCGCGTTCGGGGAACAGGCGTTGCAAGCGGCGGTGGTGCTGTTCATTATTGAAATGGCGCTGCATTTCACCGTCGGCTTTTACATCCTTGACCACCACACCAAACCGTTGCGCCTGTTGAAAATGCCGATGATCCAGGCCACCCTGCTCGGCCTGTTGTGCAGCAGCCTGCATGTCACCCTGCCGGAGGCGTTGGCGAACACCGTCAAACTGTTGGGGCAAGTGTCGATTCCGTTGCTGTTGTTTTCATTGGGTGTGCGGCTGCTGGATGTGAACCTGCGTGACTGGAAATTGGGGACATTCGGTGCGCTTGCTGGGCCAGCTGCGGGTGTCGCCAGCGTTTTCCTCGTCAGCCCCCTGTTGTCGCTGGAGCCTGCCCAACATGCGCAACTGCTGATTTTCGCTGCATTGCCACCAGCGGTGCTGAATGTGCTGGTGGCGGAACAATACCAGCAGGAGCCGCAACGGGTCGCCTCCATCGTCTTGCTGGGCAACCTCGCCAGCCTGCTCATCATCCCCGCCGTGCTGTGGTTTGCGTTGCCCCATTAAT
>NZ_JAYMYJ010000154.1:0-6013 GCF_035668035.1 Candidatus Thiothrix phosphatis
GGGCCGCTTAATTTGACATTGAGGGCGCGATGGCCTTCCATGCCGAAGGTAAGCTCTTGCTGAATATCAATTTGTGGGTGTGAACCGAAAAACCAGTCAAAGCCGGTATTGTGCATATCCCCTTCAAAGCCTCCATCGTAAACTAAGCCTTTGAATGTCTCATCTTCTGGAGGAAGGCCAGCCAGCCAGACTGCATGGGCTTCCGTCCACTGCTGCTCCTTAATCAGGCGGCTGACATACGGTGTCATTTCCTTGCTGTCGATGGGTTGTGATGAATGCAACCGCAATTCGTATAAATGAGACAGTAAGGCGGATGGCGTTTTCTCATCCCGTACCAGAAAATTGAAAAAACTGCCCCACCATGTTGGCGGGTTTTTGGCAAATTTATCAAGTAAAGGCGTGTTTTCAGGTGTTGCCACTGTCAGTTGCTGCAATTGTGGATACAGCGATTGGCTTATGCTTGTGTCGCGTGTCAGCAAGACATTCCATTCATCCAGTAATTTATCCAACTGCTTGGTGCGGCTCCAGAATGCGGACAGGTAGGTGTGGGTGCTGTTTTGTGCGGTTGCAAGTTTGTCCGCCAGTTCCGCCAGTTGTATTGCCTGTTCCTGCTTGCCTTGATGGAGCAATAGCAAGGCCAGTTGCACCATCGCCTCACCACTGCCCAAATTGCTGGCAAGCGCCTGTTGTGTAAATGTTTGCGCCTGATCCAGTTGATTTTCCTGACGCGCCTGATTGGCCAGTTGCAGCCAGTCATCGGTATCCAGTCTTTTCCATCCCTGTGGGTCAATATCGGCAGTTGCCCGCCTGGCGTCAAAGAAATCATCCGGCACGACATGGCCGCTGCGATAACTGATGCTTAACGCAATGGCCAATACCGCAAAAACAATCAGCAACACCTGTCTCAGCTTGTCCAATATGACCATACCCTTTATGCCGCGTTCTTGAGGGTTTTCCTTTCGCCGTAACTGTAGTAATAGTCGTAGTTGTAGTAGGAGTCACCGCCAGCATTGCCTTTGGCTTTGGTCATGACAACCCCGATGATGTTAGTCCGCGCCTGCCGTAGGCGATTGAATGCGGCTTGTAACGGCCGTTTACGTGATTCATTCCAGGCCGCCACCAATAGGGTGGCGTGGGTGCGGTTACCGATTACCAGCGCGTCCGCCAAGCCAAGAATCGGCGGGGAGTCGAGAATGATAATGTCAAACTCACATTGTGGGCTGTCTGCAAAGGCGACCAATTCAACCAAGCGCTCACTCGAAAGCAATTCCACCGGATTGGGCGAGAGGGGGCCGGAGGTTATGACATAAACTTCCGGAATAAACGATGTCTGGGTAATGCCTTTCAACGTTTCCTGCCCCACAAGGTAGTGGGTCAGCCCCTTGGAGTTATCCAATTTGAAATGCTTGTGCAGGCTTGGTTTGCGCAGGTCGGCGTCAATTAGCAGGACACTTTTGCCGGCCTGGGCGAAAGCCGTGGCCAGATTGATGGAGGTGCTGCTTTTGCCTTCACTTGCGTCAGTGCTGGTTACATTCAACACGCGAGGAGCGCCCGCACGGGTTGCAAACATCAGGTTGGTGCGCAGGGAGCGGAATGCTTCCGCCACTGCCGAGGTTGGCTTTTCTACGGTCAGCAGCGCGTAATTCTGCTGCTTCTGCCTTGAACCTTTGCCCATGCTGGGTGCGATCCCAAGAATGGGAACAGGCAAGACCCTTTCTAAATCGTCTATCGATTTGATGCGGTCATCCAGAAATTCAAGCAGAAAAGCGGCCACTGTTCCCAGAAACAAGCCCAGCACGACTCCCAACGCAAGATTCAGCTTAAGATTGGGTTTTTCCACTTCAAATGGCACGATGGCCGGGTCGACAATGGACACATTATTGGTATTGGCCAGCCCGGCAACATTGACTTCCTTGACGCGCTGCAACAGTCCCTCATATAACTGCCGGTTGGTTTCCACCTCGCGCTGCAGGGTGTTATAACCAATGCTTTTATCTTGAGTGGTGAGGAGTTCCGCCTTGTATTTATCAACTTCTGCCCTTAGCTGGTCTTCTTTTTGCTTGGCCGCCATATAATCGGACTTGAGCGTCGTTTGTGCGGTAGACCTCTCTAGTGAGGATTCGCTGTTGATTTGGGCGTCCAATTCATTGATCTGGCTTTGTAATTGCTGCATCAGGGGATAATCAGGCTTGTAGATTTTCAGTTTGTCCTGATAATCAGTCTGAAGTTTGGCTTTTGATGCTTTCAGTTGTTGAATGACCATGCTGCTTTGAACCCGGTCTTGACTTTTGCTGCCCATGGATTGTTTGTACTGGCTTTCCGCCGCAATCCGGTCTTTTTCGGCTTCGGTCAAGGCTGCGCTCAACTCTTGCAATTTCTGCCCCACCAGATTTTGCTTATCATCAGTGTTGTAGATGGATTTGTCTTTGGCGTATTGCACCAGCTTGTTTTCAGACTCCTCCAGCTTGCTTTTGGTTTGCACCAGCTGTTCTTCCAGGAATTTGCGGGCGTAAGTAGTGGAGTCGGCGCGCCGTTCCAGATTCATATTGATATAGTTGTCCGCCAATGAATTGGCGATAGTGGCGGCCATCGCAGGATCCGCGTCGTCGTAATGAACGGTGACAATTCGGGAGTTTTTAATGGGGGAAACTGTCACATTCTCTAGAAATAACTCGGATACAGGGCGTTCCCCAATATCAGTTGTAGTTTTTGCGCTGACATTGGACGGGGTTATTTGGCTGAGCCAGCCTTTAATCTCATTGAGCGAATCTGCATAGAAGGGCTTAACCAGTTCTTCCCCTTTCAGCCTTGGTTCTAGTTTCAGTTTACTAATGACCCGGTCTGCGAGATTGCGGCTCTGGAGTAGCTCATATTGGGTTTGATAGAAATCCTTGCTGTCAGTTGGGCGGGGCGCGCCATTAGCTTCAACGTCATAATCCAATACCCGTTTGTCATCCGTATTGATTTCCAGCGTGACACTGGCCCGGTACAAGGGCGTTTGCATCAAGGTGAATAATAGGGCCAGCAATGAAACCAGTAAAAATATCAGCGCGATGGTTCCCTTACGGCGCTTGATGACTGTCCATAATTCACGTAAGTCGATTTCATCATCACCATTGTCATCGGGGGAACCCGCCATTTCGTAGCCGGTAGCAACCATGGCCCGCTGTTGTTGCACCGGGACAAGGTTGTGTCCTGGTTCAAGTTCGTCCATCTCCCGATTGATGTTCCTGTGTGTCATGGTTCGGATTACTCCCCAGTGTTGCTTACTTTATTGCTCTATCAATTGAACGGACTGACGAAGCCACGAATGGTATTGGTCACTTCCTTGACCCAATAACGGCTGTCGGAACGGTGGATAATGATGCGGTCATCTCCCCGTATATAGGGATCTCGCATTTTGCCGCTGCGGATAGCATCGACATTCAGGTTATAAGCCTTGGTCTGATTACCGACACGGTGAAACAGCACAACTTTTGATGGGTCGGCCAAGCTGGACAGACCTTCACCCATGGCGATGGCCTGCAACAGGGTAACAGAGCCTGAGACTGGATAAATTCCCGGCTTGTTGACTTCCCCTTCCAGCGTTACCCGCTGATTGGTAAAGGTTTCCATGAAAACGGTCACCTGAGGGTTTTGTAGGTATTTGTGCCCAAGCTGCGCCTTAAGTTTGTTTTCCACTTCGATAGGGGTCAATCCGGCGACTGTAATGGCACCAATCAACGGCAATGAAATCTGGCCATTAGATTCAACCCGGACTTTGCCGGATAGCTCATCAGCCTGGAATACCTTGATATCCAGCATATCGCCCGCCGTAATGGTGGCCTGTTCGGTGGGGGCGATATAATCCAGCTCATTCAGGTTGGAAAACACATTTTCCGCAGATGTAGCCCCATCAGTTCCAGTGCTTGTCGGCAGGGCTGTATTACTGCTGCATCCAGTGAAAGCTGCGACGCATAAACAAGTTACGATTGCAGGGAAAAATACTGAGCTTTTTGTTTGTATTTGCATATTGTTATCCAAAACCGTGTAAAGATTTGGTTCCATTCAAGACAAAATGGCCGGGTTCCGATTATTCATAAAAACAATTGTTGAAACCAGTTCTTTTTTCCCTTGCCTTTTTGCGGCAAGAATTCCTGCTGTAGCAACCCGGCGGGTAATGGCAAGCTATCTGGCTCGGCATTGTTTAAAACCAACTGGGGTCGCCCTTCCACCATTTGGCGGATTTCTGTTTCATCGCCAGTGATGCGTATTGCCTCTGCCACGCCTTCTGACAGTATTGGTGGGCGGTGCTCAATGCTGTGTGCATCCGAGGCGATGATGTGTACGACCTTATCCAATAGCAGGCGTTCGGAAAGTTTTTTTGCATTGTTCCCGAATTTTCCCGCAATTGCGCCCGCTGTGATTTGTAACCATGCGCCCATACGGGCGGCGGAGACGAAGTCCTGATAGTGCTCATCCAGCCAGCGCAGGCGCTCAGGATGGGTAATCACGGGTATGTAGCCCGCATTCAGGAAGTTTTCGATCTGATCCAGGAAGTGCGGGACTGGCACATGATGGGAGGGTTCCAGCAGGAAATAACGTGACCCATGCAGGGTTGGAATCCTGCCGGTTTTTAGCCCTTCCATGACTTCGGGAACCATATGCACATCGGCCCCCATCACTAATGTCAGAGGAATTTCCAGGGCATCCAGCTCAGCCTGAAGCGCCGCCAACGTCGGAGCTATGGTTGCCTTCGTATTCGGGTAGACGCCAGGGTAAATATGCGGAGTGCAGGCCAGATGGGTGGTTCCATCCGCCACAGCCAGACGCGCCATAGCGATGGAGGTTTCCAGATTTTGGGAGCCGTCACAAAGTGCAGGCAGGATATGGCTGTGTAAATCTATCATTCTAACAGTATAAGCCAATTTGCAGAAAGAAATGTGTGCTTGTAGTCACACTCTGTTCATCCTTATGCTTACTTTGGTACTAATGTTTTGGAGTCAGGGTTTCTTGGTGCTCCGTCAAGTCTCTGGTAAGTGCATATAAAGATCGCAACCGACCTGATATAGAGTATTTACTAATTGATATGTTGGGGAAATTGCCTGATCAGCAAGGATTTGGCTAGCTCGCCACTTTTGCCGTAGAAGCCCATCTGCCCGGTTTGGTCACAGATCCAGAATTCTTCCGCGCCTTTCTCAAAATACAGTTCTTTTTTGCGTTCCATTTCCGTCAGGGTATTGCTGGGCGATAGCACTTCAATGCATAAAATGGGCGCAAATGCGGCACTGATATTATTCTGCAACCGGGTTAATTGCGAATTGGTCAAGAGGCCGACATCCACTACCTTAATCCCGTCGCGGGTTTCTACTGGAAACTCAGGTACAACCAGACAATCCTGTTGGTAACGGTTAAGCAGGGTCATGATCTTGCCTTGAAAAATGACGTGCATGACACTGGCTGGACTCATGATGATTTGTCCTTGTTGGTTGAGTTCCATTTTGTACGGCAGATTTTGCAGGGCGGGATTGTCGCATACTTCTTGCCAGTTCATGTCCCATCTCCTGAGTGGATTCACTGCTTTAGAGCTTAGCATGGATTCTTATTCCCGTGCATGGCTGACCTCGAAGCCGTGATCCTTGAGCAGTTTCAGGCGTTTGGCCTGATCCAGGTCGTAAGCGGTCATTTCGGCGACCATTTCCTGTAGGGTGATTTTGGGTGTCCAGCCGAGTTTTTCCCTGGCTTTAGTCGGGTCGCCGAGCAGGGTTTCGACTTCGGTGGGGCGGAAGTAGCGTGGGTCAACGGCGACGATGGTCATGCCGGGTTTGACGGATGGGGCGTTGTCGCCTTCGACTTTGGCGACGATGCCTTTTTCTTCAATGCCGGAGCCTTCCCATTGCAGGGTGATGCCGAGTTCGGCGGCGGCGAACTCGACGAACTGGCGCACGGAGTATTGTTTGCCGGTGGCGATGGCGAAGTCTTCGGGGTGGTCTTGCTGGAGCATCAGCCACTGCATTTCCACGTAGTCTTTGGC